>NZ_JBNHGJ010000002.1:0-269649 GCF_059091165.1 Arthrobacter sp. Hb9-2
TGCAGGACGCCACCGGCATCACCGAACCGGACTACGGCGCCATCTTCGATGACATGGTGCTGGAGACCGGCTGCTCGGTGGAGTGGGACCAGTACACGCACCCGCGGGTTGAGGTGGAGCTGGCGTTCGTGTTGAAGGATGGGCTGAAAGGCCCCGGGGTGACCATCTTTGATGTCCTGAAGGCGACCGACTACGTGGTTCCTGCCCTGGAGATCCTTGATTCGCGGATCGAGATGGAGGGCCGGACCATCGTGGACACCATCTCCGACAACGCCGCCATGGGCGCCATGGTGATCGGTGGCCGCCCGGTGAAGCCCGACGCCGTGGACCTCCGCTGGGTCTCCGCCATCCTCTACAAGAACCAAACCGTGGAAGAAACCGGCGTCGCCGCCGGCGTCCTGGACCACCCCGCCAACGGCGTCCACTGGCTCGCCAACAAGATCGCCGCCCACGGCGATTCGCTCAAGGCCGGCGACATCATCCTCGCCGGATCCTTCACCCGCCCGCTCTGGGTCTACAAAGGCGATACCGTCCACGCCGACTACGGACCCCTAGGGAGTGTCACATGCCGCTTCGAATAGAAGACACCTTCCGCGACGCCCTGGCTGCGCAAAAGGGTGTAGCAGGCCGGCCCCTGGCCGGCATGTGGGTGTGCTCCGGCAGCCCGCTGATCGCCGAACTCTGCGCCGGCTCCGGCCTGGACTGGCTCCTGGTCGATGCCGAACACAGCCCCATCGGCCTCGAATCCATCCTCGCCCAACTCCAGGCCATCCACGGCTACCCGGTTCACACGCTGGTCCGGCCGCCCGTGAACGACACCGTGGTGATCAAGCAGTACCTGGACCTCGGGGTCCAGAACCTGCTCATCCCCATGGTCAACTCAGTAGCAGAGGCCGAGGCAGCGGTGGCAGCCACCCGCTACCCGCCCCACGGCGTCCGCGGCGTCGGCTCAGCACTGGCCCGCGCCGCCCGCTGGAACCGGGTACCGGACTACCTAGCCCGCGCCAATGAGACCATCAGTGTCACGGTCCAGATTGAATCGACGGCGGCAGTGGACGCGGTCGAGGACATCCTCAAGGTCGACGGCGTGGACGCCATCTTCGTCGGCCCCTCAGACCTCGCCGCGTCCATGGGCCTGCTGGGGCAGCAGGAACACCCCGAGGTGCGCGCCGCCGTCGAACACTGTCTGGCTGCCGCGAAGGCGGCCGGGAAGCCTGCCGGAGTCAACGCCTTCAATCCCGACACCGCCCGCCACTACCTGGACAACGGTGCCAGGTTCATCCTGGTCGGTGCCGACGTCGCCCTCCTGGCCCGCGGCTCCGAAACCCTCGCCGCCGAGTACATCCAGCCCACTGACGGCGACTCCCCCGCCAGCTACTGAAAAACACGCCGGTGGCTGAGCTCTTCGCCCATTGCCAAAACTTTAGGACTCCTCATGACTGTTTCTGCGCTTTCCTCTGCCATCTCGCCTGAGCGCGAGGCGTCCCTGCTCGCTTCCGTGCCCAACGGGCTGCTCATCAACGGGCAGTGGCAGAACGCGTCCGACGGCGGCACGTTCGATGTGCATGATCCGGCCACCGGGGAGGTGCTTGCCACCCTCGCTTCCGCTACCAGCGAGGATGCCATCGCCGCGCTCGACGCCGCCGACGCGATTCAGGTCCGCTGGGCACGGACAGCACCGCGGGTGCGGGCCGAGATCCTGCGCCGGGCCTTTGACCTGGTCACCGAACGGGCCGAAGACTTCGCCCTGCTGATGACCATGGAGATGGGCAAGCCGCTGGCGGAAGCCCGGGGCGAAGTCACCTACGGCGCCGAATTCCTGCGCTGGTTCTCCGAAGAAACGGTCCGCGACTACGGCCGATACCTCACCACCCCCGAGGGCAAAAACAAGATTCTCGTCCAGCACAAACCCGTCGGGCCCTGCCTGCTCATCACGCCCTGGAACTTCCCCCTGGCCATGGCCACCCGCAAGGTCGCCCCCGCCGTCGCAGCCGGGTGCACCATGGTCCTCAAACCCGCGAAGCTCACTCCACTGACTTCGCAGCTGTTCGCGCAGACCATGATGGATGCCGGACTGCCCGCCGGAGTCCTCAACGTCGTCTCCTCCGCCTCCGCCTCCGGGATCTCCGGGCCGCTGCTGAAAGACTCACGCCTGCGCAAGGTCTCCTTCACCGGCTCCACCCCCGTGGGCAAACGCCTGATGGCCGACGCCGCACAGAACGTGCTCCGCACGTCCATGGAACTGGGCGGCAACGCACCCTTCATCGTGTTCGAAGACGCAGACCTCGACGCCGCAGTTGAAGGTGCCATGGCCGCCAAGATGCGCAACATGGGCGAAGCCTGCACCGCCGCCAACCGCTTCCTGGTCCACGAATCCGTCGCACAGGAATTCACCCGGAAATTCGCCGCGGCCATGGGCGCCCTGACCACCGGCCGCGGCACCGACCCCACCACCCAAGTCGGACCCCTCATCGACTCCGGAGCCCGGAACGACGTGCACGCCCTCGTAACCGCCGCCGTCGACGCCGGAGCCACCGCCATCACCGGCGGCGGACCGGTGGACGGGCCAGGGTACTTCTACCAGCCCACCGTCCTCGGCGGTGTGCCCAACAACGCAGCAATCCTGGGCCAGGAAATCTTCGGCCCCGTCGCACCCGTGACCACCTTCGCCAGCGAAGAAGACGCCATCAAGCTGGCGAACGCCTCCGAATACGGTCTTGCGTCCTACCTCTACAGCCGCGACTTCAACAAACTCCTGCGGGTGGCCGAACAGATCGAATTCGGCATGGTCGGCTTCAACGCCGGCGTCATCTCCAACGCCGCCGCCCCCTTCGGCGGCGTCAAACAATCAGGCCTCGGCCGCGAAGGCGGCACCGAAGGCATCGCCGAATACACCACCACCCAATACATCGGCATCAACAACCCCTACGTAAACTAACCGGACCCTTCAAGGGCCAGCCGCAACAGTACCTGCGGATGCTGGCCCGCAGCGGGGAACTGTTTGACCTCATCGAGGCAGCACCAACTAGAGTTCGGATAATTTGCACGTCGCAGCTGGCGCGACCAATATAAAGAAGGCGGCAAACGGATCAAAATGCGCCCACCATCGACATGTTCGAGCCAGTCTGTGATGACTACCCGAAGCTCCAGGAAAACGAATCATGAAAGCTGTTCGATTTAGAACACCCGGCGGCCCAGAAACTCTCGTTGTTGAGGAACTCCCGGACCCGAGACCACAGACCGGAGAGGTTCTCATCCGCATAGCAGGAGCGGGTTTGAACCGAGCTGACTCACTGCAGCGGCTCGGACGCTACAACCTTCCCCCAGGCGCCTCGGAAATCTTCGGAATGGAAATTTCTGGAACCATTGCAGAAGCGGGTCTTGGTGTCGACGGCTTCGTCCAGGGCGACCAAGTCATGGCCCTTCTGGCCTCCGGCGGATACGCAGAATACGTCGCCGTCAACGCGGGCCATGTCCTCGCGATTCCGAAGGGAATCGAGTTGATCGAAGCTGCGGGGGTACCAGAGGTTGCAGCCACACTGGTTTCGAATATTTGCGACACAGGCCGGTTCGCTCCCGGAGAGACTGTTCTGATCCACGGAGCCACGGGGGGTATCGGAGTCTTCGGCATCCAGCTCATCAAGGCCCTAGGAGGGCGGGTAGCAGTCACCGCGTCCAGCGATGCGAAGCTCGAGGTGGCCCATCGTCTCGGCGCGGACGTCTTGATTAACTACAAGGAGGAGGACTTCGCCAAAAGGATGCTCGCTGAAGGCGGCGCAGACATCGTCCTCGATACTGTGGGAGGAAAGTATCTGCCCAAAAATGTTGAGGCCCTGGCGCCATTCGGACGGATCGTGACCATCGGCATGCAAGGCGGGCCCGAAGGCACTTTGGACTTCGCGGCCCTAATGAAGAAGAAGGCATCCGTGTCGGGGACCCTGCTGCGGGACCGCTCCCCGGGACAGAAGACAGCCATCATGGCAGGCGTGAAACGTCTTGTCCTCCCGCTCCTGACAGCCGGGGCCATCAGACCGGTAACAGAAAAAGTGTACCCACTTTCTGAAGCAGCCAGGGCGCACGCCCACTTCGAAGCCAAGGCCCACATCGGCAAGATCCTGCTGGACTGCCGACAAACTGATTAGAGCAGTGGAGAGTGTCGTATGTCTTGGGTATTTGAAGATGCACTCTTTCTTGTCTCTGCCGCCGGCTTCTCGGCGGCAAAGAGCGACGTGAAGAGTCCGAGTTCGACGAGGATTGGAGACGTCAAAAATGCGTTCCTGTTGTGGTCCTCGATCAGGTCCGAGAGTGCGCGGAGGAAGCCTTCTTCGGCGATGCCGCCGCCGTTGACCTTGACGTTGCCGGCGGAACAGATTTTGCGCATGTTCGCCTCGCCCCAAAAGATCGACGCCTTGGGACCAGGCCTGTCTCAATCGCTACCTCGCCCGCCGCCTTTACCGGCCCCATGACGCCGCTATCCCCCGGGCACTGCTTGGCAGTGATAGAAGAGTCATAGGGACATCCCCAAGCCTGTTGCCCGTCTGCGGCGCAGAAGCTCACGTAGTTCATCAGCTCTCCCCTCGGATTGTGGAACAAGAAGCGTGGTCCTGGGTCTTTGCCGATTTCGAAGCTACGACCCGGGCGACGCGGCTCTCTTTCAGCGACGAGCCACCAGCCCCAGCTCGGAGGGAACCTCGTAGAAGGGTTGGCCGCCGTCGAACTCAAGACGGAGGGGGTTGGAGGCAGTGAAAGGATTCCCATATCCATTGGCCACCCGGATGCGGCCGTCTTGGATGAAACCCGCGAACCAGCCCCTCAAGGCTTCCGAAGTGGTGGCAAATATCTCCGGCTCCAGTCCCTCCAGCATGGGTGCATCGTTCCACTGCCGGAGACAATCGAACAGGAATGGCATCGGCATGCAGTGGGGACTGCCTGCGCCCGGCAGCGGGCTCTGCACGGAGAACCCGGCCAGATACACGGTGATGCCGGCAACCGCAGCGGCCTTCGCCAGCTCCAGGTGGGCCAGCCTAAACTGGTGTAGGGTCATCAGTTCCACCATCCGGGCCTTGCCCGACGCCCCCGGGACTTTGAGGTCGACCCAGGCGCGGACCGCCTCCGGGTCCTCGAACCGGGTCTGGGCGAAGCCATCGACGGCTTCACCCGAGAAGGCGGTCTCAGGGGCAGAGAGCAGGAAAGCCGCGGATTCCTCTGACGTTGAGAGCAGCGCCAGGGACTCCACGTGTAGCTTCGGTGCAGTGGCAGCGTAATTGTGCAGGTCCTCATCCAGTTCGCCGCCGACCGCCGGCATCAATGGCATCCCGCGACCGGCGTAGGCTTTAGCGATGCTAGCTTGGGCGCGAAGGACCGATCCCCACGAGGCCTCAGCGAGTCCGCCGCAGTCGGACAGCGAGGTGGTGGCCAGTGCCCACCTGTCCCGGTACTGTTCGGCTGTCAATGCTGGCTCCCATGGGAGACTGATCAGTGCGGTGCGACGGAACAAGCCCCGGGTCTCCTCGAGAGTGGATAGCGCATAGGCATACCATGCGCCGGCGGAGTCGCCGGCGAGAGTGATCTTTTCTGGATCCCCGCCGCACAGGATGATGTTCTTCTTCACCCAGCGCAGTGCCACGGTCAGGTCGCGGAGCGGCCGCTGGGAGTCCAGCGGGTTTCCGTCGATTCCCAGATGTCCCAGAATGCCTATGCGATAGTTGACGGTGACCAACACGCACCGGTCTTTGTGGACCAGCGAAGGGGCAGCGAACCAGCGGGCGTTCCCCGTCCCCGTGGTGAACCCGCCTCCGGGAATAAACACCACCACAGGCAGCCCCTCAGCCATCTCCGGTGCCTGCACGCGCAATTGGAAGGCATCGTGCGACTGTGCGGCCTCGCTGTTGGCTGCCCCCAGCAGGGCGTTCAATCCGCCTGGCAGTTGCGGGAAGGCCAGAGGCTCGACTGGAGCCGGCAGTCCTTCCGCCGTTGCCGGGACAGGCTCGGCCTCGGAGAACCTGTAATCCGGGTCGGACAGCCGGGCATATTGGACTGTCACATCAAGAGCAGTCACTTCAGGAACTCGTAGTCGTCACTGTTCACATGCTCCGTGATACGCCAGTACTCAGTGGTGTGAAACGGCCACACTTGTGATACCCGATTGAACCTGTTCTTATACCAGGTCTTGACGTACGGCTGACCCCAAGTCATCTTCTCGCTCTCCGCGTCGACCCAGACCATGTGCTCGTCGAGGGCTTCCTGTTTCAGGTCCAGGGCACGCACGTCGCGTTCCAGGACCTGATGGATGGCCTCGACGGCGTACTCCGCCGCACGTTCGATCATGAAGTGCAGTCCACCGGCGACCACTCCGCCGGTGTTGGGGCCGAGCAGCATGAACAGGTTCGGGAAGTTGGGAACGGTGATGCCCGCGAAGCCCTTGGCGTCTCCGCCCCAGTAGTCATGGATCTCCAAGCCGCTGCGGCCTACGATCTTGATGGGGTCCAAGTAATCGGACGGACGGAATCCGGTCGCATAGATGACAACATCGACATCGAGCTCTCGTCCGTCGTCGGTGACCACCCCGGTCTCTGTGAAGGATGCCAGACCTTCTGTGATGACCTCCGTTTGCGGCTCGCGCAAGGCTGCGGCCCATACGCCGTTGTCGCGGAGCATGCGCTTGGCCGAGGGTGGGTAATTTGGGATGGCCTTCTCCAACAGGTCAGGGCGGCCTTCATACTGCTCGCGCATCCGTCCGATGATGGCCTGCCGGAATTCCTCGTTGGCCTTTGAGACGCTCAGTGGTGCACCGTCCCAGCCCTCTTCAGCCGTTGCGATGTGGATGCGCCCTTCAATACCGCCGGCTGTGACAAAGAGACGGAACAGCTGTCCGTATGCCGGGACCTTCTCGTGCAGCCACTGGGCAGCGTCGGACATTCGCTCGTGGTAGGTCGGCGCCGGCAGCATCCAGGGAGCACTGCGCTGGAACAGGTACATCTTGTCCACGTCCCCGATGACGGCTGGGACGATTTGGTAGGCGGAGGCGCCTGTACCGATCACGGCCACCTTCTTGCCCTTCAGGTCCACCGAGTGGTCCCACTCCTGGGAGTGCATCTGGACACCCTTGAAGTCAGCCTGTCCGGGCCATTCCGGAATGAAAGGATGGTCCAGCTGCCCCACACCGGTGATGATCGCGTTGTAGCTCTCGGTGGTCTCCTGGCCGGCCTTGGTGCGCGTGGTGGCCTTCCAAGTGGCTGATTCCTCATCCCACACGGCGCGCGTCAGGGACGTGTTCAGCTCGATCGCCTCTGTGAAGTCGGCCTTGTCCGCCAGGGACTCCAAGTAATCCAGGACCTCCGCGCCGGTGGCGAACTGGTTTGGCCAGTCGACCCGCTGTGCGAAAGAGAAGCTGTAGCCGTAGGTGGGGGTGTCCAAACGCACACCCGGGTAGTGGTTCTTCCACCAGGTGCCACCGATCCGGTGGGAAGCCTCGATCCAGCGGTACGGCAGCCCGGCCTCCTGCAGGCGATAGGCGGCGGCGATGCCGGAGATGCCTGCACCAACGATCAGGGTCGTGAATGGCGCCTCGGCCCGGTGGTCGGGGTAGTCAGCATAGCTCCACTCTGCGGAGCCGTTGCGATCCGCAGCAGGGGCGAATTCATGCTTCATTTGTCCCATCCACGACCGGTCCCGGGCAGCGCGGCCGCCGGTGAACCAGTCCAGGATCGCGGACGCGTCTTCGGCGCTCAACTGCTGCACGCTGCGGATTCCCTCATCTCTAAGCCGCTTTAATCCGGTCAGCGCCAGGTCCTGCGCACGTTGGACCTGTTCGGGGGACATCCCTCCATGGGGCAGCAGCGCCGTGCCCAGCGGGGGAAGCGGCGGGGATAGTTCGGCCGGCACATAGGACAGATCCTGCAGGGTTGTGGCCAACGCCGCCAGCAGCACGGGAGCTTCAGCCCCTGCGACGTACTCCTGCAGCGACTTATCTGACTCGGTGATCGCAGGGTACTCCTCGGTCCAGTACAGGTCGCCGTTGGTGGGCTTGCTTGCCATTAGATCTCCTCGAGATGAAACGTTGTTAGGTGGTAAAAGCGCGGTCGGCCGGCGCGAAAGCCCGTCGACCCGGGAGCCGCTCGTCGAGGAGGGTGCGCCCTCCCCGGACAGTCTCCGCCTACTCGTCAGAACGCGGCAGGGACATAGCAATCCGGCTGAAGATCCGCCCGGGCGGTGGCTCTGACCGCTGTGGCCCGGATGCCTGCAGAGGCTGGCGGCAAGGGCTCCGTGAGGGCGGTCGGTCGAGCGCCGATCACGGTCTCATCTCGCTGCACAGCCCGGATGCTGTTCAGTGTGTCTCCTTGCGTCGAAAAATCCTGAGGCGCGACGTGGTGAGGAACACCTTCGCGGCCAAGCTTTAGTACTCCGCATCACATCCAAGTAAACAGTATGCCACTGATGATGCATACAGCAAGCGAAAATGTATTATGTGCCGCGAACCCCGTTTCCACGGATGGAAAAAATTGGTGGTGGACTCCTGGGGGCTGACGGACTATTGTCATAAATGTCTCAAATATATTCTCGGTCAGATATTGCAAACTGCCCGTGGAGCCGATAACACCGAACACTCTCCCAGGAGGACACCATGAGCATTGCTACGGTGGACCAGACGCCACAATTCGACCCCCGCGCATTCCGCGATGTCATGGGTCACTACCCGACCGGCGTCGTCGTGGTCTCCGCCATGGTCAACGACGCCCCCGTGGGTATGGTCGTAGGCACTTTCAGCTCAGTCTCACTAGAGCCGCCGCTGGTCTCCTTCATGCCCATGACCACGTCATCGACCTACCCGAAGCTGCGTGGAGCAGACCATGTCTGCATCTCCGTGTTCGCCCACGACCAGATGCAGGCCTGCCGCACTCTGGCTTCCAAAGATCCGGAGAAGTTCGACAAGGTCGGATGGGCGCTCTCGCCCTCGGGCGCCCCCATGATCGACGGCGCTGTCGCGCATATCCATGGGCGCATCACCGAGGAAATGGAGGCCGGTGACCACTACATCACCCTGGTCTCGGTCGACGACCTCGCCATCGATCGAGGTGTGACGCCGCTGCTGTTCTTCCAAGGCGGCTACGGGGGCTTCTCGACCACCGGCCTGTCAGCTCACGTGGACGAGTCGCTGATTTCGGCGGTTCGGCTGGCCGAGGCCGCTCGCCCGCAGCTCGATGCCCTTGCTCAGAGGTTCGGCTGCTCCGCCGCAGCCCTGGTCCAGATCAGTTCCCTGGACCAAACGATCGGTGCCACATCCTACGGCGGCAACACCGACGCTGACGAACGCATCGGCGTCCGGATCCCTTTGATCCCGCCGTTGGGCGAGGCCGCCGTGGCATGGAGCCCAGACCAGGTCGGTGCCTGGCTGGGCCGGATCTTCCCGCAGGACGAGGATGTCCTCACCTCTTATCGCGAGGCTCTTACCCGCGTGCGCGAGCAGGGATACGCCATCTCCCGCATCGACCAGGATCCGGACGGCTATACCGAACTCAACGAGGCCTTGGCCGAGTGGGCCGACGCTGAGCTGACGCCCGCCCGTGATCGCGCAGTCCGCACCACCATCGCACAAAGCCGCCAGTACTTCGGATGCAAAGTGGACGAGGGGGACACCGATATCGACCTGGCATCTGTGGTCGTACCGGTCTTTGCCCCGGAGGCCGAAGAACCTACCAACTCCGGACTTGTCATTCGGCTCGGCAACCTGCCGTCTGGTGTGGATGCGGCTACGGTCCGGGAATGGGCCTCGGCCCTTCAGGAGGCAGCGGCAGAAGTCAGTCGCACCCTTGCGGGTCCGGCTGCCAAGGACTACCGCCGGTACACCGCAGCCGGCCTGCGCTCGGTCTGAGTCAGACAAGGGCGGCTAGGACAGCCGGCCAGATGCCGACAGCAACAGAACAACCACACATGAGAACGATCGGGGTGCTCGTTATGCGCTCTGTGTCTCAGTAACGTCAGACATGAAGGAGAGCTCAGTGGGAGCACGACGTGGATATGAATACGTAGAGGGACTGAAAGACGGACGCAAGGTCTGGTACGGAAGTGATCAGATCGATGTCACTGAACACCCGGACTTCGCCGGCTCCCTTGCCGGAATGGCCGAGTACTTCGACTACCAGTGGGAGCATTGGGACGACTGCCTGTTCGAAAGTCCCGACAGCGGCGACCTGATCTCGGTATCTCACCTGCGTCCCGCCAACCAAGAGGACATCGAGCGTCGGCACCGTGCCTTCGACCGGTTCGCCCGCTATTCCATGGGCATGCTGGGCCGCACTCCCGACTACGTGAACGTGGTCTTGGCTGGACACGTCTCACGCACCGATCTGTGGGAGAAGGGCGCCTCCGCCCCGGTCTACTTCGAGCGCATCAAGGCGTACCAGAAGTACGTGGCCGAGAACGATCTGGCTCTGACGCACACCATCGTCCACGCCAACATCGACAAATCAATCGGTGAGCTGGACGGGGGGAACGCCGACCTCACCCTTCAGGTAGTGGATCGCACCGATGAGGGTGTGATCGTTCGCGGCGCGAAGGTTCTGGCGACCCTTGGTCCCATCGCCGATGAGATCTATGTTTACCCGGCAACTCCCATCAAGCCCGGATACGAGAAGTACGCCCTGTCCTTCGCCATCCCCGTGGCGGCCGAGGGCATCGCAATTATCTGCCGTGATCACTACGGTGTGGATGCCTCCCGCGAGGACCGGCCCTTCTCGTCCCGGTTTGACGAGCAGGACGGAGTGGTCATATTCAACGACGTGCTCATCCCGCACGACCGCATCTTCATCGATGGCGAGCTGGATCTCTACAACTCGGTAAATCAAGGAACCGCTACCGGATGTACACAGCAGCAGACGGCCATCCGTGCCGCGGTAAAGCTGGAGTTTGCGTATGATCTTCTCGCCGAGATGGTCCGTGTCACTGGGTCAAATGCGCGTCCGGACGTGCTCACCATGCTCGGTGAGGTCCACAGCTTCCTGGTGATGACCCGGGCGATCATCGACTCCGCTGAGCGCCGAGCCCATGACTGGGGCGGTGGTGCCTACTTCGTGCACGATGACATCGGTGTGGTGCGCACGATCATGCCGGAGTGGATGATCCGGGTGAACGACATCATCAAAATAATCGGTTCGCACAATCTGCTGGCCACCCCCTCCCTAGCGGCGTTCGACAATCCGGAGCTGGCTCCGATGCTCGAGAGGTACCTTCCGGGAGCGGGGGACATCAGCGCCCAGGAGCGTTCTCGGATCTTCCGAACCGCCTGGGATTTCGCCGGATCGGCACTGGGCTCGCGCATCGAGCTGTATGAGCGGTTCTACCTCGGCTCGGTCGGACGCGCGCGCATGCTCGAGCACATCAAGGGCCAGCGCAATGGAGACAAGGGAACCGTGTGGGAGTTCCTCGATCGTCAAAAGATTCCCACCGCAGGCCAGGCGTGACCCAAGGCCATGGACAAGACACTTACGGCGGTCCTGACCGACCATCTAGCGGCAGCGGACTTTAAGTCCCTGCCCTCGGAAGCGGTCGACCGGGCCAAGACGCGCGTCCTGGATGCTCTGGGGCTGATCGCTGCCGGTACTCAGGCTGAGGGCAGCTCCTCATTGATCGACCTGGTAACCGGATGGGGTGGCCGCCCAGAGGCGACCGTGCTGACCACCGGCGCCAAGGTGCCCGCGATGCATGCCGCACTGTCCAATGCGGCGCTGATGAGGTCATACGATTTCGAGCCTGTCGGGGCCGACCACACCGACGGAGTGCAGATCCCCTCGCACATCACCGGCACTACCGTATCGGTGGCACTCGCCGTGGCTGAGGCCCGCCGACGCGGTGGACGGGACCTGCTCACCGCGCTGATCTATGGCGACGATCTGGCCGCCAGGCTCGGTCATGCCACCGGCTTCGACGTCTACGGCGGCGGAGACAACACCGGGACGATCAATGCTCTGGGCGGCGTGGCCACGGCCGGACTGCTGATGAAGCAGGACGCTGCCACCTTGCATCACGGACTAGGTCTGGTCATCAACCAAGTCTCCGGGACCATCGACAACATCAACGACAAGACCCTGGCGTTCAAGCTGCCGATCTCCCTGTCCGCTCGCAACGCCGTCTTCTCCGCTGAGCTGGCCGGCACGGGATTCGGGGGACCAGAGGACCCAATCGGGGGACGTTTCGGCTTCCTGGCCCAGTGGAGCGCCGCGCCGCAACCCGAGAAGATCACCGATGGTCTGGGTCAGGAGTTCTACGCCGATGCCGTCATTAAGCCGTGGCCGACCTGCCGGGCGAGCCAGGCATCGCTGGATGCCACGGTCCAGCTGGTGGAGGCGCATGGACTCACTCCCGACAACGTGGAGAGAATCGAGATCTTCGTGAATCCGCAGACCAAGGCCGGGTTCGTCGGGCAGGAGTTCACCGTTGGAAGCTGCCCGGAGGTCTCCGGCGCCTTCAGCATCAGGTTCGCTGTCGCCACGGCGCTGATGTACGGAACCGTTGGACTGCAGCACATGAACGAGGCGCACATGCGCGATCCAGCGCTGCAGAGGATGCTGGACAAGATCGAGATCATCGGCTCCCTGCCCCGGGAACAGGCCCGGACGGCTGAGGTCGAGGCGCGGCTCATCTCGGGTGATCGCCACCGGATTCGTGTCGACCAGGTCCTTGGGGACATCCACTTCGCTCCGTTGGACCGTGAGCGCATCGAGGCGAAGTTTCGTAGCAACATCGCGTGGAACGGAGCCCTTGAGGACTCGGTTGCTGACCGTGTTCTGGAGCTGGTCCACCATTTGGAACAGCTGGAGGACATGTCCGAGTTGGCCGCGCTGCTGGCGGAGCCCACGGGGCACCGCTGACCCCGAACGAACCAAACTCAGCGGACGGTGTCCCCTGATCTGATGGTCCGCAGGACCGTTGGCGGCCCACCCCATATTGAGCACCTATCCAGGTGTCCGCCTCCTGGCAGACACCACCGACCTCAAGAGAAAGCCCTACCGCACAATGATTGCGAAGCCCGCTCGCCGCATGGCCCTGACAACATTCCTCATCCCGGCAGGCCACCACAAAGACTCGTGGCGTCGTGACGGGAGCCGAATCGAGGAGGTCCCCAACCTGGACTTTATCGTCGAGCTTGCACAGATGGCCGAGAAGGCCAAGATCGATGCCATCTTTTTGGGTGACATCGCCAATGCTAACCCGACACTTCGCGGCGACATCAAGACCAACGGCTACTTCGAACCGATCTCCACGTTATCCGCCATTGCCGCCCGGACCACCACCATCGGTTTGATCGGCACCATGTCGACTTCCTTCGAAAACCCATACACGGTGGCCCGCCAAATCGCAGGCATTGACCACATGTCCGGGGGGCGTGCCGGGTGGAACCTGGTCACCTCCTTCGACGGATTCCAGAACTATGGATTCGACGCGATCCCCGAACCGGCCGAACGCTACCGTCGGGCCCGAGAGTTCGCGGATGTTGTGAAAGCGCTGTGGGACTCCTGGGGCGATGACGCCGTCATCGCGGACCGGGCCTCCGGCAACTTCATCGATCCCACCAACGTCCGTCGAATCAATCACAAGGGCGAGTACTTCCAGGTGGAGGGCCCGGCCCCCGGACCACGGTCTCCCCAAGGCCACCCGGTGATCGTCCAGGCGGGATCCTCGGGCCCTGGGTTGGAGCTGGGCAGCTCGGTGGCCGATGCGATCTACACCGCCCAGCCAGTGAAGGAACGCTCGGTCGAGTTCTACGCCCAGTTCAAGAAGATGCTGGTGGACAAGGGACGGGATCCTGACCACACCAAGATACTGCCCGGCATCCTCCCAATCATCGGAAAGACGATGAAGGAGGCAGAGGAGCTAGCCGAAGAGCTGGGCAGCTACGTCAATCTGGAGTACGGGCGACAGCAGGTCTCCTCCGGCCTCGCCGGACTGGACCTGTCCTCGTTGGACTATGACGACACGATCCCTTCCGAATGGTTGAGAGATGAGCCGGAACTGGGAAGCCGTTACCACGTCTACCGGCGCAAGGTCATTGACCAGAATATGACCCTGCGCGAACTGATCATTGACATGGCACGTTCTGCCGGTCACCAGTGGATCATCGGCACGCCCCAGACGATCGCGGACAACATGGTGGACTGGTTCGAGTCCGGAGCCTGTGACGGCTTCAATTTAAACTCGCCCTACAATCCGGGCGGTATGCGTGAGATTTGCGACCTGCTGATTCCTGAGCTGCAGGACCGCGGCTACGTCCGTACCGAGTACGAGGGAACTACCTTGCGCGAGCACCTCGGTCTACCTCGTCCTGCTGCCTGATCTGCTCTGATGGAAACTACCGCCCTCCATCCTCCTGGGGCCGGACTCTGTCTATGGGCCGGGCGGGCTTATTGACAAATGAGCAACCTCTCCAGCAGCAGATCAGAGCTGCAGCTGTTTTGTGCGTGTACCACCAAGGTTGGCCGGGCTTAGCCACACCGGCGTCGAGGCCTTGGACCTACGTTTTCCGCCGAGCGTCCAAGTTACTGATGGCCCCGCAATCCGTGCCTATATTAGCGATTAACTCCCGCTTGGCCGGGCACGGAGGCAACGCCTTAACGCCTCCTGTGAGTTTGATATGGCTCCGGAACCGGCTGGCAGAGTAGGTACTAATTGCCTTTTTTGGCTGTGGTTCAACACCCTGCCCGTTGGCGGGCACTGGATCCGAATTACTCTCTTTTGGGGATGGCTGCGGGCGCCGGTTCGGCCCCCAAATGCCTGTTTAATCAGAAGGCTGCCCAGCCTTAAATCGGGATTGTGCCCTAGCACAAGAGTGCCTCGGAGTGACCTTCGCATGGCGCCGCCGGCCGTACCGCGACCAGAAGGCTCTACCCGTTCGCGAGGAAGGAACCCTGCACGATGACCATTGTTGCCCACAACTGGCCCACTCGTCACCGGCGTGGACACGCACGCCAGCACCCACACCTGTGCTGTACATGCGGCCAACGTTGAACATCTTGGCGCCGAGCGGTTTGCGAACACGCACGCGGGCAGATTGAGTGCAAACACGTGGGTAGCTCACCGCACTGGAGGAGACCCCGGGGGTCTCCGGGACATTGAAGGCCGGCAGTTACGGCGCCCTGCTCGCCGGCACCGTCTTACGATCCGACTACCAAATTGTGGAGGCTTCTCCCGGGGACACGGCGTACGCCACGGCCCGGCGCGGTGCCGGGAAATCTGATCGCGCACCGGCGAAGGCGTGAAGAGGACCTGGCTAGCGACCGCCCCTACGGAAAGGCGGTCCATCTCATCAAGCACACCGTTGCCCTTGACACAGGAACTCAAGGACAAGAGACACGTAGCATCTAGCTCCGGGGCGCCGGTCCCGCCGCAGCCCTGCGGGAGGAAACCGGGGTCCGCCCGATCACCGGCGCAGTGGTCTATGATCCCAGGTCAGTTCCTAGGCCGCATTCGCCGCGCCCCTCGTCGGACGGTGTAAATCCCGTCCCCGCCTCGTCGGGGAACACGGTCCGGCACCGGCCGAACTGGGGCGGGACAGGCGTCTCAACAGCCTCCTGCCCGTGACCTCTGTCGACAGAATGGTCTACGAAGCAGCAAACCGAGCCTGTCGAGCGCCGGAAGGCCGAGGCAAGATCGCGCGTGAGATGCGCCGCTGCCTCAAGCGCCGCCTCGCCCGGCGTCTCTACCGCACACTCAACGCGATCACGCCAGCGCCATCACGCTCCCGCAGGTTGCTTGACAGATATAGAAGATCGGGATCATGAAACGCCTGCGGCAGTGACCATGCCGGAACCGACCGGCCAGCAGGCCCTAATCCTGCAACAAGAACGGGCTACGAAAAATTAGGTAGCGGTGGGCGGGCGATCAGGAAGCACCGGAGGGAGGCCGGCACCATTCATAACTGACGGTGCTACACAGCAGCCTCCGCTTTGTCCCACCATCACGAGGAAGCGGGCCGCTTCGATTACGCGCTCCTGTTATTGCCCGCAGGGCGCACTATGACGTGCCTCACGAAAAGGGCTGTGCAGTAGCTCTCATTTACGTTATGGTGTGGGTAATGCATTCTTCGGAGAAGAGTGTTATATCGGCCAAGTTTGGAATCAGGAGAAAAGACGCATGAAGAAGATGACCCGTATGTTGCCCCGTTGGGCCGGTCTTGCCATGGCGTGTGCAGGTGTCATGGCGGTCACGGCCTGTGGCGGCGACGCCGCTGTGTCCGCCGCGGATAAGACGATCACCGTGTTGCACGCACCCATTAACTACGAGCCGCTGTACATCGCCGACCAAAAAGGCTTCTTCGATGAGGTCGGCCTGGACGTGGAGATCCGCCCCGGCGGCACGGCCCAGGACAACCTGAGCCAGCTTGTAGGAGGATCGGCTGACATCAGCACGGTCTCCTGGGACGCAGCCGTAACCGCTACTGCTCAGGACCTGCCCATCAAGCTGATCTCCGGTGCGGGCCTCATCTCGAAAGAGGTCGACACCTCCGGAGTCGTTGTACGCAAGGACAGCGGCATTACCGACCTGTCCGGCTTGGAAGGCAAAACGATTGCCTTCAACTCGCTCGGCTCCGGAGGCAACGTCCCGGTACTGCAGGCTCTGACTGACGCTGGCGTGAACCTGGACAGCGTCAAGCAGGTCGCACTGCCCTATGCCTCGATGCGTACCTCGCTGTCGAGTTCCCAGGTGGATGCCATCTTCCCGTCGGACAGCTTCTACAACCAGGTGATCTCCGATGACTCGTTTCACGTGATCGCCAACCCTTCCCGTGAGTACCGCGCCGGGCTCGGCATCACTCTGTGGGCGGCCACGGACCCATGGCTACAGGGGAATGGAGAGACGGCCAAGAAGTTCAATGAAGCCATGGCCAAGGCTGTTGCATTTTACAACGACGATGCCAACGTGGACGCCATCTACGAGTTGCGCAGCGGGGTGACCGGAAACTCCATCGAGGATTCCAAGGGCCCGCTGGTCGAGCAGCAGGTGGGAATCGATCCCGAGGTGTCACAGAAAACAACTGACGCTTTGGAGAAGTTCGGCATGATTTCCAACCCCAAGAGCGTTGACGAGATCTTGTGGGAAGGAACTCCCCGCGCCTGAGGGGAGATGTGACCTATGGCTACAACTACAACCACCCCGATGGCGTTCAGCCGCCAGCCCAGGATTGACTGGACGCTGACCCTCCAACGAGTGATGGCCCTGGCAGTAATCCTGCTCATCTGGCAGTTCGCCGTGATGAGCGGGATCCTGCCCAAGATCACTCCCGGCATCCCCGAGATCCTGACCTCAATTTTCACCGTGGTCACTACGTCGAACTTCTGGGGCGGCTTCGGCCACACGCTCTTAGCCGCCTCGGCGGGCTGGCTCCTCTCCTGTGCAATCGGCGTCGTCCTGGGGCTGCTGATCGGCACGATCCGTCCGTTGGACCGCTCAACCGCTTTGATCGTTGAGTTCGGCCGCGCCTTCCCGACCATCGCGCTTATGCCGGTGATGATGCTGGTGCTGGGTGCCACGACGAACATGAAGATCACCATGGTGGTGCTGGCCGCGGTCTGGCCCGTGCTGGTGCAGTCGATCCTGGGATCCCGGAGACTGGATCCGGGCATCGTATCCACCGCGAAGGTCTTCCAGATCCCGAGGGGTCTGTGGTTCCGCAGAGTGTTGTTGCCGGCAGCCACGCCGTTTATCGCCACCGGCGTGCGCATCTCAGCGTCCATCGCGATCCTGGCCGCGGTCGGAGTCGAAGTCCTGACCCAAGTGCCAGGGCTGGGACGACTGATCACACTGGCCCAGGAGGCGGAGCGCTGGGACAACGCGTTCGCCTACTTGTTCTTCGCTGGCATCTTCGGCTGGCTCGTGGCCTCTCTACTGGGTCGGGCCGAGGACCGGCTGCTCCGATGGAACAGGCAGAGTGATGACTGACCCTTCTACGACCAGCACATCCCCTCCGATAAACCTCCAGTGCATCGAGCTCGAACCGTCCGGGAGCGTCATATGAGAACTTTGACAAACGTGCTGTGGTGGCTTTGGCTGCCCGTCCTACTAATCATCCTCTGGTGGTTCGCCTCGGCGAACAGCACCAACCTGTTTGTTCCCCCGCTCTCGCGGATCCTCGACGTAATGGTCCGGGACCTTACCAACGGCGTACTGCTGCAAGCCATGAGCTCGAGTCTCTTCAACCTGGCGGTAGGTCTACTGATCGCGAGCGTGGTGGGCGTGGCCCTGGGCCTCATCCTGGGCGAGACAAAACGACTGCGGCTGATCCTCGACCCCTACATACACTTCGTGCGCTCCGTGCCACAGTCGGCCTTGGTTCCGCTGATCATCGGCATCTTCGGGTTGGGATCTACCTCGAAGATCTACGCCGTGGCCCTCGCCTGCGTCTGGCCGATCCTGCTGAACGCGATCGATGGAAGTCTTGGCGTGGAGGTTGGGGCGCGACGAGTGTCCCGCGTCTTCGGTATCCCGCGGATGCTTTACTACCGTCGTGTGGTGCTACCCGGGGCCATGCCCCAGATCATTGCCGGCATCCGCGTCGCCCTGCCAATCGGCATCGTCGTCATGGTAGTCAGTGAGCTTTTCGCCTCAAACGTCGGGCTGGGCTTCTACATCCTGAACTCCTCCAGCACT
Source organism: Arthrobacter sp. Hb9-2 (assembly GCF_059091165.1). Taxonomy (NCBI): domain Bacteria; kingdom Bacillati; phylum Actinomycetota; class Actinomycetes; order Micrococcales; family Micrococcaceae; genus Arthrobacter; species Arthrobacter sp. Hb9-2. The sequence goes on from NZ_JBNHGJ010000002.1 coordinate 18,640, forward strand.
TTCCGGATCCCCGAGACGTGGAGTGGAGCGCTGCTGGTGGGTGTCATCGGCTACATCCTCGTGATCGGCTTCAGCCTTATCGACAGGCAAATCCTGGCCTGGTATTACAAATCCGGCGCCCGCTGATGCGCCACGACACATCTTTTATAAGGAGTCTGAATCATGTCTAACACCGAAAGCGTCCCCGCCGGTACGTTGACAAGCATCAGCGGAGATGTCCTGCTGCGCGTCACAGACCTCTCGCTTGGCTACGGGGAGGGTGCTGATGAGAAGTGCATCATCGAGGACTTGAGTCTCACTGTCGGCAACGGGGAGTTCGTCTCGATCGTCGGCCCGTCCGGCGTCGGCAAAACCACCCTGCTCAAAGGCCTGTCCGGTCTGCTCAAGCCCAAGGCCGGTCAAGTCTTGGTGAGTGGGGGTATCCTCGAGGGACCGCACCGCGATGTTGCAGTAGTCTTCCAGGACTACTCTCGATCCCTGATGCCGTGGATGACCACCCGCGAGAACATCGCCTTCCCGCTGCAAGGGCGCGGCCAGAAGAAGCCGTTGCGCAACAAGGACGCAGACGAGGCCCTGGATGCCGTAGGGCTGGGAGGCCAAGGGGACAAGTACCCGTGGGAGATGTCCGGTGGTATGCAGCAGCGTGTGGCTATCGCCCGTGCACTGGCGTACAACGCCAAGGTGTTGCTGATGGACGAGCCGTTCGCCTCGGTCGATGCGCAAACACGCTTCGACCTCGAAGACCTGGTGATCGACCTCCGGGAGAAGCTCGGAGTGACGATTATGCTCGTCACTCACGACGTGGACGAGGCCATCTATCTGGCCGACAGGGTGATCGTCATCGCCGAGAAGCCGGCGACCGTCGTGGACGTGATCGAGACCGGATTCGGCACGCACCGTGATCAAGTTGCCACTAAGGCGGACCCGCGGTTCCAGGACGCTCGCGGGCGAATCCTGACCCGACTCCGCAAGTAGCACCGGGCGTCCTAACGCTTCCGTGTGGGCGTGAGGTCGGCCGCCAAAACAGGTGCAATGTGCGCAGGTCGCCTACAGTGTTAATAGCTGTTTCACCTGACCGTTATGGCCTGCTTGACCGGGCTGATGCCATGGGAGCGAACCTCAGTTGAGTCATAGTCGATCCCTTCCTGGGCTCAGGCCCGGTCGTAGCCTGGCCAGATGAAGGGGCGGGGCTCCTCGTCGTAGATGTGCTTCAGGTCCGTGTGGGCTCCACGAAGGCGCCGGTGCGCTCGACACACTGTGGGCGGCGATGTTGTCCCTCACCGTGGCGCACCGGACGCATCAGCAGGCGGGGTCTGCGCTTGTGCCGGCGATCACCTTAGGTGACTAGGGTCGGCAATCGGCTGACCTGTCAAGCCTGATGCGCACATCCAGCCCTTGCCCTGATTAGTGCGACCGCCTACTGCCTACGTGGTGACAGGAAATATGAAAGTGTCATCCCCGATGATGTCCGGATCCTGAGGTTCAACGTATCCACGAGGAAAGCATGGGCTGCAAGCCCTTCGGATGCGGCTTGAAGTGGCCGGATCGGCCCGTGGCATCGCTGCTTAGAGGGACCTCAGTGCATGCCGGCACGATGTAGAGCAAGATGAAGCCTCCGCCTCAGTGACGGGCGAAGCCGTGATCGACGCCAGCATGTAGCGGCGGGTCGCTCATCAGCAGATATGCGGCATCGGCGGCGTGTTGAAGAGCGATATTCAGGCTGCGTTCCCTTCCGCCGCTAACGGGTTCGGGGCACGGACGGTCTCTCTAGAGCATGCGGATGACAAGAACGCACCATCAAGCTGAGGTTTGCGAGACATCCAACAGACTATCGGACTGGGCGATTCGCTGTGCCTCCGGAAGGAACCCCACCTCGAGGATGTTATTCATGGACTTCGTGTAGTGTTCTCGCAGTAACCGTCCTGCTAACTGGGCGTCTCGATCTACGACGGCCTGCAGGATTTCTCGGTGTTCCTGGTCCATGTCGCGGCTCGCCGACTTGGGTGAAGGCGCCGACCAGCGTCGGTGCAGGGAGTTCTCATCGGCCAGCACGGAGGTCAGGTCGATCAGTACTGGCAGCCCACACGCCGAGAGCATCTTCCTGTGGAAGGTGTCATGAGCCTCGACCCACTCGGGGTTTAGCTCCAGGGTCCCGTCCGAGAAGCGTGGAATGCGCTCCAGCATATGATGGGCGGCGAAGACTTCAGACTCCCAGTGCAGGTCGCCCCGTTCGATGGCGAGCTGGATGCCGAACTCCTCGGCGCGGCACCTCAGCTCGTTGAAGTCCCGCAGCTCATCGAGCGAGATCTGGGGAACAAAGAAGCCGCGATTCGGCTTGAGCTCCACCAGCCGATCACCAGAGAGTCGGGTTAAGGCTTCCCGCACGACGGTGCTGGAGGTCGCATAATGCTTGGACAGGGGCATCAGCTGCAGGTTCTGCCCCGGGAGCCAGCGCCCGGCCAGGATGTCTTTGCGTATCCGGTCGCGTACGCCGGTGCTGAGAGTTTCGGAATTGCCGCTTCGAGCCATGACTGCAATATACTTCAAATTACGCAAAAATGTCACGATGTACAGTTTTATGTATTATCGGCTGGGTGTGCATTCTCCTCGTGGTGACCAATCTGTCAGAACCCCGGTGCTCGTGGCCGCCCCTTTTTACCCTCTTGGTTCCCTGAACAAACTTCGGCTGGTCTTGTCCCCTAATCGATGAACTCCGCATGACCCCTTCCCGGTCGCACCCCATCATGAAACGACCGGGAGCACAAACAATGCCGGGCTGACCCGCCGAGCAGCCCTGATTCTTGTAGCCGACCGTCCGGGGGGTGAAGTTCGGCGACATCCCCTAGATTCAAACCGGGCAGGGTTCTTCTACCGCGCACCCGCACCGACTGTCGCTTAACGAGAGGGGGCTGGTCCTTCGGCGACCCAGGTGTACCGAATTCGTCGTTGATGCGTGCCTTGGTGACGGGCCTGGGCATGCGATCGTCGGTGGGAGGCAGCGGGCTGTGCCAAGACAACAACAGCATGTCGCCATCTCGCTGAACCGCCGATGACGTTTCCACGCCTTCTGCTACGGGCCGAACGCAGGCGGTAGACCGCGGCAAGCGACCCCGCACCGGTACCGGTAGACGACGCCCTCAAGCCTTCCCAACCTAGAACTCAACACATTTAAGAGACACCCCTAAGCCCGGGATCGAGCCTGTCCGATCGGGGAGGGTGCTTTCCTCTCGTGTCGCAGACTCAGCGCTGCTCGCGCAACCGAGCTGGCCAAACGCCCTGTTTGCCGGGGTTCACAACTCCATTGGGATCCAAGGCATCCTTCAGCGTCTCCTGGAAGCGCAGGACCGCATGGTCGTTGAAGGAGAACTCGGCGGCGATGTCGTCCATATTGTCGATGTGACCCCGGTAGGGGGTGTAGCCGCGTCGAGCCGCGGCCTGCCGGACCTCCTCGTAGAGTGCGCGCGCCCTAGCCAGCTGCTCCTCGTTGCCATTCTCGAAGAAGATCATGGTGACATGCACGAGATGCCGGGCATAGATGTGGTAGCCGATGTAGAGATCGAAGCCGTACTTGGTGTAAAGAGCCTTGACCACGTTGTAGAACTCCATTACCGCGCCGCCGCGAGCGGGCAGGAGGGGTGCGATGTCGATGTGGCCGCCGTCCTCGGCATACCAGCCGAGGGTGTCGTAGGCCTTCAGCGACGGGACTCCGGCCATCGTGGTTTGGTCCTTCGGGTCGATGTCGTCGTAGGTGACCGGCTGGCCGTCCTTGCCCTCATATATCCGGGCTTGCACTTTGAATCCTGCCCCGTCGAAGGCAGCTTCGATAATACGTAGCCGTTCGCGAACCATACCCGGATCCCCGTAGAGGGCGAAGCGGGCGTTCCAGTGGCCGATGCCCATCCTGGCGCGCATCTGTTCCACGACATCGTCTGGGATGGATCCTTTACCCTCGTACCAAGTGGACCGTGGGCCCTGCATAGTGGCGGCACGCAGCACATTGCCGACCAGGCAGTTGTTCTGGAAGACCTCGCGCCGGCGCAGATCAGCGATGGTGTCGATCAGCTGGGGAAGATCCTCCACCCGGTCTACGGTGATGTCACCGGAAGCGAAGACTTCGGGCCAAGGCATCAGCCAGATGCCGGCGCGCACGACGATCCCGAGGCCGGACTGGGTGAACAGCTGGTCGATGTTGGGTCCGAAACCGCCCTTGAAAACATTGGCCAACGGGCTGTCCTCCAGTGCCCACATGCCGGTACGGAGCAGAGATCCATCCGGCAGGACGACCTCCAGCCCGCACAGCTGCTGGACGTGGTCTCCATACGGAGACATACCGTAGCCGCGGTCCAACGCGTTGCCGAGAACGGACCCCCAGCCCAGGGCTGGCACGGAGACGAAAAGGGGAAGCTTGTTCTCCTGGATGTGGTCGAAGAGGTTAAAGAATGTCACGCCGGGCTCGATAACCGCGTAGGCCAGCTCCGGGTCTACCTGGTGGATGGCGTCCATTCGGCTGAGGTCCAGGACGACCTGGTTCTGGGTGCGGGGTGCTGACCCCCCGTAGCCCAGGTTCTTGCCTCGGGAGACCGTCCATAGCAAGGTACTCGTCGCGTTGGCAAGACGGACGAGCTCTTGAACCTCCTGAACACTTCCGGGGCGCACACCGGCGACTGCATCGCGGCCGGTGTGCAGAGGGAATGAGTCAGCGTATGCCTTGTCGCTCCCCGGTCGGACTACATGCTCTTCACCGACGATGGATGCGGCCCTATCAAGGAAGGTGGCGGTCATGGTGCTCCTGAGTCCGGTCCGGCAGGTCTATTGAACGGCGCCGAATGGGTGTGTTTAGCAAGCAAGGCTGCATGCCGAAGGTACTCCACAATGATCGTCGCAATGCATTCTTAAGTAAAGAATCCATTTTAGAGGGGCGCCCTCCTTGCTTTACGTGCGCCGGGGGCCTGCGCCTGCTGCGCTTCCTGCTGCTGCAGCATCGCGCCGGAGTCCGCGGCCTGCTGGTTCGGTCTTCCTCGCGAACGCGGCTGACGCCCTGCGCGGCGCGCAATGCACGGCGCCCTCGTCAACGAACTGCACCTGCACAAAACCGGCGACTTGGACGAAGCGATTGACGCGGGCGCCGCGGCCAGGCACCAGCCCCTGATCGTGAAGATCACCAGGCCGACGACGGTAGGGGCGATCAGATACGGAAGCCCTTTGGCATGCACGCTAATCTCTCATTCCTACGAAATAGGACATACGACCTTGATGTCAGGACAGCCGCCTCTTATGCTGTCTTTACGGTTCAAGAGAGGACATCGAGATGAACGAACGCAGCGTGGCACGCTATTCGGAGGCAGTAGTAGTTGGCGCGGGGCCGGTCGGGATGACGACAGCTGCGCTGTTGGCCGCGCGCGGAATCGCCGTGATTGTCCTGGAAATGCGCTCGGGCACCAGCGAGGAGCCGAAGGCAATCAGCATCGACGACGAGGCATTGCGTACCTACCAGCAGGCAGGCATCGACCACGAGATTTCCAGCATTATTGTGCCGGGAACCGGAACCCGCTACTACGACGCCGACAACCGTCCGATGTTCCATGCCCGCGGCGCCATCCCCTACCGTTTGGGCCACCCCTTCAAGAACCCCTTTGCGCAGCCCGACCTAGAAAGGGTTCTGGCCAAGGGCCTGATCAACCACGATCTGGTCGCCTTGGAGTACAACACCAAGGTCACGCATGTAGAGCAGGACGATGCCTTCGCCTACTTGACCACCGAAGGACCGGCCGGTAAGGAAACGATCGCCGCCCGCTACGTCCTCGGCGCAGACGGGGGCCGATCGATCGTCCGAGAACTTGTGATGGACAACGCCATGTCCGGTCGTAGCTATTTGGACGTCTGGCTGGTGGCCGACACCCTCGAGGATCCGCACACCGAGCGCTACGGGATGCACCACGGCGACCCGAATCGCCCGCACGTGATTGTTCCAGGATTGGACGGCCGCTGTCGCTACGAATTCCGCCTCTTCGACGGCGAAGGAGAACCGGGCCATGCCCCGGACTTCGAGTTGATCAAGAAGCTGGTGGCCCCGTATCGCGACATCGAACCTCAGCAGGTCGAGCGCGCCATCAACTACCGTTTCAATGCTGTCAACGCTGACCGCTACCGCGCAGGCAGGTTCTTCGTGCTGGGCGACGCGGCCCACATGATGCCGCCGTTTGCCGGCCAGGGCCTGAACTCGGGAATCCGCGACGCCGCGAACCTGACATGGAAGGTCGCTGAGGTCCTCCAAGGCAAGGCGCCGGACAACATTCTCGACAGCTACGAGCCTGAGCGCAAGCCCCACGCCGGGGCGATCATCGCACAGTCCGTCCGCTTAGGCAGCGTCGTGATGAGCACATCCGAGCGGCTGGCCCGCCACCGTGACAAGATCATCCGCAAGTCACTCGACAGCCCTGAAGGCCGGGCCTTCTTCGAGGAAATGCGCTACCGCCCCGTCGCCCAGTTCGACTCGGAGCTGACGGTTACCGAGAACGCCGGACGCGCCATCGGCCAGCCTCTGGTGTTCGACACCAGCTCGCGGACCACCGCGCGGATGGACCACATCGTCGGAGACGGCTGGGTGCTGTTCGGCGTCGACGTGGTCCCAGGGGACTGGACGGAGGCCAACGAACTGGCCCAACGTTTCGGTGCTTCGCGCTGGTACATCCCATTCGACGACATCCAGCCGCGCGAGGCCGACGTCGACGGCCTGCTCATCGACCTGGATGGCTCGCTCTACCGTGAATTCGAAGGCTACCGCGGGAACTTCGTACTCGTCCGCCCGGACCACTTCACCTCCGCGGTGTTCGCCCCCGCCGAGTTGCCCGCCGTCTTGGACAAGACCGCCTCGCTGCAGCTGTCCGGACCGCTACTTCCTATCTTTGCCCGCTAAAACCTACTGAAACCCACCGACTGAACGAAGGAAATACCATGGAACGTCCAGCACGAGTCATCCTCGAGGAAAAGGGCGCTGCCGGCGCCCTGGGTGAAACCGCGGTCTCCCACATCGGCTTCCGTGTCCCCGACGTCGAGGCGGCCGAGGCTTTCTACGGCCGGGTCCTAGGCCTGGTCCGCCACGCGGAACTGCCCGACGGTGTCCGCCTCGGTTGGGGCGGCGGCCACCACGTCGTCGACCTTGTCGAGGGCCCCAAGGGGCTGGCCTACTACGGCTTCGAGGTCCGCGATGCAGGCGGTTTGGCCGGCATCCGGGAACGCCTCGAGACCGCAGGCTACGACTTGCGCGAGCTCGACGCCTCCTACATAACTGCCCCACTGGGCAAGCCCGAAGGCATCGCCGTTACCGATCCGGACGGCACCGAGGTTCACTTCCACACCCAAGTCCAGCGCCAGGGAGAGAACACCGCCGACACCGGCCGCCGCCCGATCAAGTTTCAGCACACCACGCTGGGCACCGGCGACGTCGCCCGCTTGGTCTCCTTCTACACCGACGTGGTTGGTTTCCGCATCTCCGACCAGCTCCAGGACGGGAAATTTTGCTGGCTGCGCTCGGACAAAGACCACCACACCCTCGCCGTTGTGTACGTCGGCGCCGGCGGGGACATCGACCACTACTCCTACGACCTTGCGGAGTGGCAGGACTTCAAAGTCTGGTGCGACCGCCTTTCCGAACTGAACGTCGACGTGGCCTGGGGCCCGGGCCGCCACGGTCCGGGCAACAACCTTTTCGTCTTCTTCGACGACCCGGCCGGCAACCACATCGAGCTGTCCGCCGAAATGGAGAAGTTCTACGACGACCGCGTCACCTACGTGCCGCGCCGTTGGGAACCGATCCCCAACAGCGTAAACCTCTGGGGCGGCCAACTGCCGAACTGGCGCAAGGTCAGCAAGCCCAACTAATCATCTCCACCGAAGGCAAGGAACTCTCATGGCATACGCAAACTACGAACACGACGGCCGCTTGCGGGTCGGCGAGGTCCAGGGCGACTTCCTGGTTCCGCTCGACGGCATCACGGAGATTGGCCCGGACACCTCCCTGGATGCCCTGCGCGGGGCGGTCCGGCTGGACGGCGAGCAAGTCGCCGTCCACGCGGTGCGGCTGCGGCCGGCCTCCCCGGCGGCCGCACGGATCGTCTGCGTCGGGCTGAACTACAAGTCGCATATCGAGGAAACAAAGCGGGACCTGCCCACCTACCCCGTCATGTTCCCCAAATACGCCTCCAGCTTCATCGGCCCGACCGACGACATCGTGCTGCCACCCGAGGCACAGCAGGTCGACTACGAAGGCGAACTCGCCGTCGTCATCGGCAAGGCCGGCCGCCGCATCAACGAAGAAGACGCGCTGGAACACGTGCTGGGCTATGCGGTCTGCAACGACGTGACCATGCGCGACTACCAGTACAAGACACACCAGTGGATGCAGGGCAAAGCTTGGGACAACTCCACCCCGATCGGCCCTTACATCGTGACGCCGGAGGAGGTTGACCTCACCTCCGCGGGCATCAGCACCACGCTCAATGGCCAAGTCGTACAGGAGTCTGACCTGTCGCACTTGATTTTCAGCATCCCGCGCTTGATCGCGACCGTCTCGGAGTTCACCCGCCTCGAACCCGGCGACGTGATCCTCACCGGCACCCCCTCCGGCGTCGGCTATCGCCGCGACCCGCAGATTTTCCTGCACGACGGCGACATGGTCACCGTCGAAATCGAGGGCATTGGCCGGGTGACCAACAAGGTCGTCGCCGAAGCCCTGTAGGGACGTCCTGCGGCCGGGTGGCTGATACGAACAGCACCAGGCCGCAGGGCCGTGCCCAGTGAAACCGGGCGACGGCCACGCTTCCGGTCATGGAATGGCCTATCGATAAGCTGAGGCACATGAGTTCACAGGCTTTCACCAGCGGATATCGAGATCGCAACAGTACAGCAGACCGCGCATTGACCATCCTCGAGATGTTCAACGAGGCGAAGTTCTCGGTTTCCGCCGTGGAGGTGGCCGCAGCACTGTCGGTGGCCCGGTCTACGGCCTACCGGTACCTCGAGTCACTGGTTTCGCGCGGCTTCCTCGAAGAGTCGCCCGTCGGAGGTTTCCGGCTGGGGCTCCGGATCCTCGAATTGGCGCGCGTGGCCCGACATGGCTATGGGCTGTCCGAGGTGGCACTTCCTCAGATGCGTGCGCTGTGCGATCGATTCGGAGAGACGGTACTGCTCACGCGACGGGCCGGAACTTCCGTCGTATGCCTCGAGCGTGAGGCGCCCCTGGGCCAGCTGCTGCGCATCTCCTATGAGCGCGGTAGTCAGCTGCCCCTGACGGCTGGCGCTTCGGCGCTGGTCCTGCTCGCGTGGTTGGACGATGCCCAGGCCCGCCAGCTGTTCGACGCCATTGAACGGCCACGATTCACCGAACGCACCCTGTCTGAGCCGGAAGATCTCCTGGGCCGGCTGCATGAGATCCGCGCGGCCGGGTACGCGATGACCCACGCAGAGGTCGACCCCGACGCCCTCGGCATTGCCGCCCCCATTTTCGATCCGGGCGAAGAGGTCGCCGCCGGTCTGAGCGTCGTGGCCCTGGGCAGCCGCGTTAGCGCCGAAGAACGCCAAGAGATCATCGTGGCCGTCCGGGACTCGGCCGAACAAATCAGCCGCACCCTTCGTGTCGCCGCCGGATAGCGAACAGGCCGCCCTCACCGCTCTGCGCCGCGCTCCCTGCCCCCATTCCATCTCAGCCCGCGTGACGGAGGCAACCCACGAGGTGGAGGCAGCCCGAGGCCGGGGACGCGCACGTGCCATGGAGTAAGTCGTGTGCCTACCCGCAGGCTCGCAACGTGCAAAGGAGCTACCTCAACGGCTCCCACTTACAGCCGTGGATAACCTGTATTGACCCCAGCCATGGACGGATCACAGTCGCCACCAGTTCCGGGGTGCGTCAGCAAGTACGGCCCCATCCGGCCCGAGGCCGGCCCCCTCTAGCCTCGTCCAACACAAAAGTGAGGGGGCCAGCGTTTGCTGACCCCCTTCACGGCGATGCCGGTTTAGATCCAAACAGGCGCCGCAGGCACCACTGGGATGATTTCGCCGTCGCGACTCGCCTCCACTCCGGCTGTACCCCGCCCCGCAGCCCAGCGGGCCACATCAGCGAGAGGGCCGGAAATCTGCAGAGGTGCACTGGCCTCCATGTCGCCGAAGGCCAGTGAGGGGTGGCCATCGACGCGGCCCATCAATCCCTTGTCGGTGCCACGCGAGGCCCAGGCCCGGGTAATGTCCTTGAGCAGACGGGTGAGGACCGGGGCTGGAATGTCCTGAAAGGAGGCGCCATTGTCGAGGTCCACAGCATGGACCCAGACTTCCCGTGTGCGCATCCAGATGGTTTCTTCGGCGGGGACCAGCCGACCTTGAATGGTCTTGACTTTGTGATGCCAGGCGTCTGCAGGAAGGTCGCGCCATTCAACGTTCAGGTGGACCGCCGAGTGGTCAAATAGATTCCGCAAAGCGTTCGGGCTCAACGTGGCCCCGAAATCAATTTCGTGGTCTCGGACCTTTTTGGAGGGGTACATGGGGTTTTCCACTCCCGTGGCGGCCCACTCAACCAGACGTGAAATGGCCCGTGCGTTGTAGCCGACGTGGGCGGCTACGTGGCGGCGGGTCCAGCCGGCCAGCAATGAATTGCTGTCCAGTTCCGCGTCGGAGAGCTCGTTGAGCTTACGGGCAAAGAAGGCCGTGCCGCGGCGGGCCTGCAGGAGACCCTCCAGGAGCGTTGGGTCCGTGGTCTGGTCGGTGCGGGCGGCCATCAGGCTTCCTTGACGACGCGGTTTTTCAGCTGGCCCAGGCCCTCGATGGTCGTGACGAGTAGCTGGCCTTCCTGCAGGTAGCGTTTGGGGTTCTGTGCGTGGCCCACTCCACCGGGTGTACCGGTGGCGATGACGTCGCCCGGGTTGAGGGTGATGATGGTGGAAATGTAGGACACGAGGTATTCGGGGGTGAAGACCAGGTCTCCTGTGGGAGTCTGCTGCTGGATTTCGCCGTCCACTTCCGAGGTCATGAGCGGACCGGCTGCGAACTCGTCCTTGGTGACCAGGGCAGGTCCGAAGGGGGTGGACTTTTCCCAGGTTTTGCCCTGGAGCCACTGGATGGTGCGGAACTGGTAGTCGCGCATGCTGACGTCGTTCAGGACGGCGTACCCGGCTATGTGTTCGGAGGCGTCGGCTTCGCTGATCCGGCGGCCGGTTTTGCCGATGACGACAGCCAGTTCGGCTTCCCAGTCGACGGCGTCTGATTCCTGCGGCAAGGCAAGGTCGTCGTTGGGGCCGATCAGGGATTCGGCATATTTGGCGAACAGGGTGGGGTGATCGGGGATTTCCCGCCCCATTTCCTTGATGTGGTTGCGGTAGTTGTGGCCGACGCAGATGATCTTGCCGGGAACAGGAACAACGGGTGCGAGGTCGGCGCCCTTGCGCGGGTGGGTGGCACCGGACGCGGCTGTAGCCTTTTCCTCCCAAGCAGAGTCTTTCAGGAGCGCCCCGACGTCGGTGAACCCGTTGATCTCGGTGAGTGTTTCGCCGTCTTGGCGTACTGCTTTGGTTCCGTCGGGGGTGCGGAGGGTGAGGAGTTTCATTACTTGGTGCGTCCTTCGATGTAGGTGCGGTTGAAGTTCAACCGTTCAAAAATGGGGGCGTCGCTGAACCGGAAGAGGTCGAATTCCGTGTCGGCCTGCAGTGACCAGGCGGTCCAGGACGGAACGACGAACAGGTCGCCCTTTTCCAGGATCCGGGTTTCGCCGTTCAGGATTACGGCGCCGCGGCCTTCGAAGACCTGCCATACGCTGGAGCCCACCTCGTGTAGCGTTTCGGTGGAGGCGCCGGCACGAAGGCGGTGGAACTCGGCTCGGATGGTGGGCATGACGTCCCCGCCCGTGGTCGGGTTGGTGTAGCGGACGGCTGCATGACCTTGGCCGGCTGTGGCCGGTTGGCCTTCGTCCTCGAGCAGCAGCTGCTCACGTAGTGCACGGTCTGTGTATTCCCAGCGGTATGCGGCGATGGGCGAGCTCGTAGTGTCGTCCAGGCCTGAGAGCGGGCGCAGACCGGGGTGGGCCCAGAGCCGCTCGGAGCGGGAGAGGTTAGGAGTGGCCTCATCGGTGACGCGTTCGGTGCCGAACTCGAAGAATCCGGCATCGGTGTAGTGGGCAAATGGAATGTCGAGGCCGTCGATCCAGGCCATGGGCTGGTCAGTGTCGTTGTGGTGGCCGTGGAAGTTCCAGCCGGGGGTCAGTAGGAAGTCTCCGCGGGACATCCGCACCGGATCTCCGTTTACGACCGTCCAGACGCCCTCGCCCTCAACGACGAACCGGAACGCGTTCTGGGAGTGGCGGTGCTCGGGAGCGATTTCCCGGGCACCGAGGTACTGGATGGCTGCCCAGAGCGTGGGGGTTGCGTAGGGGGTGCCGCCCAGGCCGGGGTTGGCCAGGGCTATAGCGCGGCGTTCCCCGCCACGGCCCACGGGAACCAGGTCTCCGGAACGGGCCGCGAGAGGGTACAGGTCGCTCCACCGCCAGACGTGGGGAACGGCTTTCGGGGACGGGACCATTGGCATCAGGTCGGCGATCTGAGTCCACAAAGGAATCAGATTTTCCTGGTCGAAATCCTTGTACAGCTGCTCCAGCTGGGCAGCCTCTTCCGGTGTTGGCTCCGGCACGGCATGCCCGGCGGCAACTGACTCGTGGGTGGTATTTTCGGCACTGATGGACACAGGGGGCCTCCTAGTGGGCGAAGTGCAGTGTTAGTGCCACCGTAAGGGAGGTGGTGCAGCACCAAAAGGATATTCTGCTCAGAAGAATATTCTGGAAAAGAGCTCGATCCAAAGTTCAGGCAGGGTTTGCCGCTATGTCAATCTCGAGCTGCCGTCTCGTCTCCATCATGATGGGTACCAAGCCCTGGTCGAACAGCGGGCGGAAACGTGCGACAGGGGTGGCGATACTCAGCGCCCCCACGACCTCGCCTTTGCCGTTGTGAAGGGTCATGCCCAATGCGCTGATACCCTCCTCGGTGCCTTCGAAGTTCGCGGCAAAGCCGCGCTGGCGAACCACGTCCAGTTCGCGGGCGAACGCAGGATACTCAGTGGCGGAGATGCTGTCTCCGGAGATTTCCGCTGTTCCGCTGCTGAACAGCTTCCTGACCATCTCCGGGTCCAGCTCCGCGAGGATGGCTTTACCGCCGGATGCCTTGCTCGCCGGCAGTACGCTGCCCTGCCGGTCCCCCACCCTAAGGGCATTAGTGCCTTCAACGGTGCTAAGGAACCTTACCTTTGTTCCCACCCGGACCATCAGGTTCACGGTTTCATTGACCCTGGCTGACAAGACCTCCATGTGGGGCTGCGCGACCATTCGCAGCAGCCGGATCCAGCCCAAACCTGCCGGGCCGGCACCAACGGCCGCTCCGGGGTAATACATCCGCGATTCATCCTGTACTGCAAATCCCCGGTACACCAGCATGGCGAAGAGCCGGTGAGCAGTGGACGGGGCTACGCCCAGCTCGGCTGCTGCGTCCTTGAGGCGCAGGCTTCCACCATCACGCAGCAACTGGAGCAGACGCAAGGCATTATCCACAGCTTCGATTGGGTACATGGGCTTCTTCTGAATCCTTGGATTCTGCATATCAGAATTGTATTGCCGCCGTGCATTAGCGCGAACGATGCTAGTGCGCAGCATCACACGAAACCACAACTTCTGCAGGAGTATCCTTTGTCTGAAACTTCATCATCCACAGATGTCCTCGTCGTCGGTGGCGGAATGGCAGGACTTGCCGGAGCGCTGGCGCTACGCGAAAACGGAGCCGACGTCACCCTGGTGGAAGTGGCCCCGGAATTCGGCGAAGTCGGGGCAGGTTTACAGATGGCCCCCAATGCCACGCGCACCCTGAAGCGTTGGGGCCTGCTTGAGAAGGCCCTGGAAATCGGCGTCCAGCCTCAGCACCTGGTATTCCGCGACGCAGTGAGCGGAGAAGAACTGACGCGCCAAACCCTCGGCGGCGACTTTGAGCAGCGTTACGGCGCTCCCTACGTGGTAATTCACAGGAGCGATCTCCACAGGATCCTCCTAGAGGCCTGCCAAGAAGCCGGCGTCACTCTTCAGAACAACGTCAAGATTGAACGTGTAGAAACCGTAGGCAACCGGGCCCGAGCTCATGCCGCTGACGGTGCGGTCTTCGAGGCTGATGCCGTTCTGGGCGCCGACGGTCTCAAGTCAACGCTCCGTAAATCGGTCGCCGACGATTGCCCGGTCTCTTCAGCCTATGTGGCCTACCGCGGTACGGTTCCGATTACTGCCGAAACCCCATCTGCGGACTTGGAAGACGTTATCGTCTACCTGGGCCCGGACTGTCACCTTGTTCAGTACCCGCTTCGCAAGGGTGAGCTTCTCAACACCGTTGCTGTCTTCAAATCCCCGTCCTTTGAACGCGGTGAGGAGCAGTACGGCGGGGTCGATGAACTTGAAGAGGCCTACAGGAACTGTGTGCCGGCCGTCCGAAACGCACTGCAGAACCTGGGAACAGGAATGCGTTGGCCGATGTACGACCGTAACCCGATCGAAAACTGGGTCAACGGCCGGATGACCCTGATCGGGGATTCAGCCCATCCTATGCTGCAGTACCTTGCCCAAGGGGCATGCCAGGCCCTCGAAGACGCAGCAGTACTGCAGGACATCACCCAAGACACAGTTTTCACGACTGACGGCATCAACAATGATGCTTGGGAACATGCCCTCAAGAGCTTCAATGAGGCCCGCGCCGCCCGTACGGCGAGAGTACAGCGGACCGCCCGTGTCTGGGGTGAGTCCTGGCACGTGTCCGGAGTCAGCCGCGTGCTGCGCAACCTCCTGTTCAAAAACCGGGGCGACGGCAACTACCAGTACTCCGACTGGCTCTACGGCCAGGACGCGCCCGGCGCTCCTGCTCTGACTGCCGGCAAATCAACAACAACATCTGCAGCCTAAGAGGAACCCGCAGTCGGGTGGGGTGATAGCACCGTGGCACCCCATCCCAACGGCCTGCACCAACTCCTCTTCCTGTTAGATCCAAGCACTTCGGGACACGACCCCGCTTTACTGCCGTCATCCCCCAACTAGCCAGAAGCTGACAACACATGCCCCTGCGCACGCGCCGAAGTACTCCGCTTATCCCAAGCCGGGAAGAACGCTCATCCCATTTGCGGGAACCCCTCCTTATAGCCGTGGAGATACCAACACCGTTAGCGATTGCCGTTGACATAGACGAGGTTGTTACGTCCCCTTGGATGGGGTCCCACTACAGGCACGAGTTTCTGCTCCACCACAGGCATGAACTTTTGGAATCAAACCCAAGCTGCAGGTGAGGCAGTCACGCCCCCGGCACTTCGGCGTGAGCAGTGATCAGGCCCAAGAACCCACTACGAGAAGGACAGAAACAGGTCAGGGCCACAAAGCGAAAACATAGGGTGTTGATCTTCCACCTATGGAGAAGATTTTGGGCAAGCGGAGGCTGTGCCACGCAGTCCTGCTCCACAAAAGTTGTCGCAACCGCACCAGGGGCAGGAACATAAGCCAAGTTAGATGGGAACGGACATCACCAATTCGCGAGGAGGACATGCTTGACTTCCTGCTCTGCATGGGTCAGCCGGCCCGCGTCGGACCGTTTGGTGGTTGATCCCATGGGTAGCGGGCGTAAATCTGATGTCCTTCGGATCTCTCCAACATTCTGCGTTGGAATGGCCCAGCAGCTGAGATCCAGAGGGTAGAGTTGTCGGGCATAACGTCTTCGACCGTCCCGGCTCCGACGATCTCACCATGGCGGCGCACTTCCACATACTGCCCTAGGGCGCGCTGCCAGTCTGGCCGCACATGAAGATTCACGGCTTTCCTGTCGGTTCGAGAAATTCTGAAGCTGTAAAGCGGTGAGGCGCCGGAATGTTGCGATAGCGAATGATCCAGTGATCACCTGGGCCCTCACCGCAGCTCGACGGCTTTGTGTCGGCTAAAGGACCGCTGCGCCACACCGGTATAAGCGCTCAAAGGGCGGATATGGGAGGTAGATGCTGCCTGCTCCATGACGTATGCGGTCCAGCGAGTGATACGTGCTTGATCGTGGGGAGGCGGGAATGGCCATGCTAATAAACGCGGTGCCCGAAACCCAAACCTTCTTTTTCTGGTCCAGCGCGGGCCAGCGCTTTTTTAATCCGGGCGCGGGATCGGCTGCCGCGTCCTCAAGGGATCTTTCGTGCCCGATTCCGGTCTCATCAAAGGTATGCGTGACGGCTCTCCCTGTCCGATGTAACTACTGACAGTCGCCGGCGTCATACCGATATCGCGGCCGTCAGCCATCTTGACCGCAATAGGTCTCCTCGGGACGATTCGTCCAGGCGGCCGGCGTCTACAGGTTCGCCAGCACTCTAAAACGGTAGGATCGTGCCCAGCGCAGTGCCCGCGCAGCAATGCCGACACCGCGGCCCGCAAACGCAGGGAGCGGTACTCCATCACATAAGTCGGCGGCTCAATGAGGGCGAGTCCGGTCATCCGCGCAACGTGGGCCGCGCAGGATATTGTGCCGAAGCCATGAACGATCTCACCGACAACGCCTGGCAACCCTAAGAAACCGGGTATGCCAGGCGCCTAAGAAATTGCCGTGGTCAGAATGGGTAGGGGGCGATCTCCGACCGTACAGTAAGCCACTGGGTCTCGGTGAACGCTTCGATGTTCGCTGCTGCTCCGCCGAACCGTGATCCGGTACCTGAGGAGCCTGTGCCGCCAAATGGGGCGTTGGATTCATCGGCCACGGTCTGCTCGTTGATGTGGATTTTGCCGGAGGTGATCCGGTCCCCGACGGTCATGGCCATCCCGACATCGCCAAGGATGCTTACGGAAAGGCCAAACTCGCTGCTGTTGACGATCTCGATGGCCTCCTCGATTGTGGCGAACGAAATGACCGGTGCCACCGGACCAAAGATTTCATCCTTCCAGGCCGGCATCTCCACGCTTAGACCCGACAGGACCGTTGGCTGGTAGAACAGGTCCCTGAACGATCCGCCCGCTTCCAGGGTGGCGCCCGCAAACAGCGTTTCCTGAACAATTGAGTCCACGTGCTTGAGCTGCTTCTCGTCAATCAGAGGGCCCAGCGCAACCTGCTCTGTAGCAGGGTTACCTACAGGAAGGTTCCGTGCCTTCTCGGCCAGGGCAGTAACGTACTCATCGTGAATCGACTCATGCACCAGGTGGCGGCCGGTGGACATGCAGATTTGCCCCTGGTGAAGAAAGGAACCAAACGCCCCGGCAGACGCTGCCAACGCGACATCAGCGCCCGGCAGGACAATCTGCGCATTGTTGCCGCCAAGTTCCAGGTGGGCCCGCTTGAGGTGCTTGGCTGCGGCTTCGCCCACTTTCCGTCCCGCCGGCGTCGAACCCGTGAAGGAAATGATGCGCACCTCGGGGGCGGCCACCACCGCTTCTCCGACTGACACGCCGCCCGGTACAAGCTGCAGGACACCAGCAGGAAGGCCCGCTTCCTCAAAGACACGCATGATTACAACACCGCCGGTCACCGTGGTGCGGGGGTCCGGCTTCAACAACACCGCATTTCCCAGACCCAGCGCCGGCGCAACCGAACGCATGGACAGGATGAGCGGGAAATTGAACGGTGAGATAACACTGACCACACCCGCCGGGCGACGGCGGGCGAAGGACCAGTGGTCCTCATTCGAGGTCAGGACATCACCATGCGGATGGCTCGGCAAGGCCGAGGACTCGTAGCACTCAGACGCGGCGATAGCCACTTCAAGACCTACCTTTGGTCCAATACCACCCGTCTCCCGGGTCAACCAACCCATAATCTCTTCGGCATGCTCTTCGAAGAGCGCACCCGCCCGTCGAAGGACGGCGGCCCGCTCGGCCGGCTTCCGGGCGGCCCACTCGCGTTGCGCCGCTGCAGCCTTCGTCGCCGCCTCGAACACATCATCAGCCGATGCCAGGCCAATTTCACCTAGTGACTTACCCGTAGCCGGCTCAAGAACACCAGCGGTTCCCCCACCACCGGACTTCCAGCCATTGACGTTAATCTTCCCGGCCCAAATGGCCTGATCCAAGATCGGCATATCATCTCCTCGTTGAATTGAATAAGTTGCACATGGTTTTCCAGAGCACATGATGCGGACGTTTATCCCGGCGCCCCACCCGGCCACCCCATCCTAGGAAGGGTGACGGCTGCCGCAGCCCTTATTCCGCTGGTCGGTAAACACCGGTCCGCGGAACATTGAATTGAACATACTGGGGCTAGTAGGCGAAAACCGTTTTCCATTTGGCGGAGTCTGCGTCGCCCTTCTTGGCGTCTTCGACGGACATGCGCCAGACCTTTCCCGAGTCGATGGTCGGCAGCTGGACCCCCACGTAGGTGGGCGGTGCGATTTCTGGGTTTACTGCGTAATCGCCTAGGTCGGCGAAGATCTGCTGGCCGCGTTTGGACATGTTGTAGTTCATGAAGATGTCCGCGGCTTCCGGGTTGGAACCCTTTGCGGTGGTACCGAGGTAGTAATCGAAGCTGATGATGCCCTCTTCGGGGACAACGACCTTCAGCGGCGCATTCTCCGTTGCGACTGCCACGTTTACGGTCGCTGGCGCGATTGTGCCTACAGCAATCTCACCGCGCGCCAGGGCGGTCTGCTCCGGGCCTACGCCTTCATAAATTTTCGGTTTCAACGCCGCGTACTTGCTGAAATAGTCGGGGCCAAGTTCTGTCTCCATGAAGCGGTTTAGTGCAGCCACGCCGCCACCGGAATTCCCTTGGACGATGCCGATCTTGCCGGCCCATTTCCCTTCGACAAGCTCTGCCCAACTCTTCGGTGCGTCTTCGTCCTTTACCAGTTGGGAGTTGTAACCGAAGGAATAGACGGCATTGTGGGTTCGGGTGAAGTCACCGGAGTTGATGACAACCTCCTTGAATTTTTCGGACCCCGGAACCGTGTAGGACCGCCAGACACCAGCCTTGCTGAAACCATCGGCAAGCCGGTAGTCGGAAATACGCACAACGTCGGCGCTCAACACGCCAGCTCCCTGCTCGGAGAGGACGCGCTCAGAAAGCCGGTTCGGCTGAAGCCGGACCATGTTCACCTGGATTCCCGTGTCCTTCGTGAAGGCCTCAATGAAAGTCTTCTCATTCGCCTCCGGATATCCCGTATAAAGGCTCAGCGTCTGGCCCTTCGCCTTGTCATAGACGTCCTGGGATGCGATCTGCTCCCCGTCGATGACGAGACCCTTCGTCGTCTCAACTGCTGCTTCGTTCTGGACAACCGACTCTCTGGCGCCGGACGCTGACCCGCAGGCTGACACTGCGATGGCCACGACTGCAGCAAGGCCTGCAAGTTTCGTTTTCTGATTGAGTTTCACTGTTTAATCCTTATCTTTTACAAAACGTTCTTGGCCGGGGCAGATTTTTTCTTCTTTGATGAATCGCGTGACCCGACTAGCTGGGCTGCTATGGCGAGAATGGCAATCACCAGGACGTAAAAGACGCTGATTGCAGCGGCCCCTGTGGTTTGACCATTATCAAAATTGTCGAAGACAAGAATCGAGAGGATTCGCGTCTCTGACGTGAAGAGGAACAGGGATGCACTCAACTCACGCATGGAGAGCATCAGGTACAGCAGTACGGTCGAGGTGATGCCGACCCGCATCAGCGGAACGGTCACCGAGAAGACCGCCCGGGTGCGATTCGCTCCGAGCATCACCGCACTGTCTTCGAGGTCACGGTCGAGTTGCAGCATGGAGGATGAGATGCTCCGGTACCCCTGAGGCAAGAAGACTGCCATGCAGGCGATGCCCAGAATTGCCAGCGTGCCGTAGACCGGGAGCGGCAAAGTCAGCCACGTCCACAGAATGCCCATACCGAGAACGATCGACGGAATCGCCAGCGGTGCCATTGCGATTACTTCCATGAGTTGCCCCAACCGCGACGTCGTCCGGTACCGGATGTATGAAACGACGAAGCTCAGGGCGGTGCCGGCGACGGCCGCAATAAGTGCAACGAGAACGCTATTGCGAAGCGACAGCTGGAAGTCCGCTGCGCCAGCAACTTCCCCCAGCCGGTCAAAGGACAGTGTCCCGACGAGCTGCGAGAGGGAGGACACATACGGTGAATCCTGCATCGCAGCAATCAGCAAGGCGAGGAGCGGGCCCAGGACGGACACAGCGAAGTACAGCAGAGCGAAGATGGTTGCCGGCCAACGCAGCTTCCGGAGCGGAATCTGGCGGGGCTTGTTGCCCTTCCCGGTCATCGTGGTGAACTTACGCCTGTTGACGATGCGCTGTTGCCACAGGGTCACGGCGAGCAACGCGATAGTCAGGAGCACGGCGACGCTGGCAGCCTTGTTGGCTTCCGGCGGCGAGGAGCTCATAAGCCGGTAGATGTACGTCGGCAGGGTATTGATGCCGGCGGGGTTGCCCAAGACTGCCGCCACCGGGAAGTTCTCCATCGTCAGCGCGAATACCAGAATGCCCGAACCAATCAGAGACGGCAGCGCCAGCGGAAGAGTCACAGTGCGAAACATGGTCTTCAAAGGCGCGCCATGAACCGTCGATGCTTCCTCAAGATCAGCGTTCATGAGGGAGAGCGAGCTGTGAACCAGCAGGAATACATACGGCGCATAAAACAGGCCGAGAACGAAGATCAAACCCCCAAGGCTGTAGATGTTGAGCGTGACCGGAATGCCCAGGTCCCGCAGCATGATATTCACGAATCCCGCACTGGGCGAGGCCAGAAGGGACCATGCCAAGGCCCCCACGAGTGCAGGCACAAACATGGGAGCCATGCCAATGATAAAGATGAACTTGCGCCAGGGAGCATCAGTTCGGGAGCAGATGAAAGCCAGAGTGGCGCCAAAAATGAGCGCCAGAACGGATGACCCCAGCCCGATCAAGAGGGAATTCAAGAGCGCGGAGAGCCCGTCCGGGGTAGTCAGGAGAGTGAGGTTCCCAAATGTAAACTCGCCTGTCTCCGGGTTCCCGGGGCGGGGCACCGCCGTGGAGAAGGCTGCGATAATGACGAAAGCTACCGGGACAATCACCAGTACTGCCAGGACGAGGATGAGCACCAGCGCGGGAATCTCCCGCTTCAAGCCCCACACGGTGAAGGTGCGCTTCTTGGATGGGGGGGTTTCTGCCGAAGGCGTCTCGACTGGGGGACGGGTCAGGATGCTCATACCAGCACCGCTTCCTTGTCGAGTGTGGCCACGACCTCCGCGGGCAGGATCTGAACATTTGCCGGAGAGACGCGGGCGTACACCTTGTCACCAATGGAGTAATGCCCGCCGCCCTTGGTCGGAACGAACACGTCGAGTTCTGAGCCGTCGATCAGACGGACTGCATAGCGGATGCTGCTGCCCTGGAAGCCGCTGACACGAATAATCCCTTCCCATTCGTTCTCGACACCCTTGGGCTCACTGCTTAGGATGAAGTCCTCGGCACGGATACACATCTTTACTTCGCCGTCGGCAAGCGTCGTCTGCCCGCTCCGGACGATGGAGTTACTGTTTGCAACGCGTGCGGTGACGGATCCATCGGCGGCCTCTTCGGCAGTGCAGTCAAAGATATTCGAAACGCCCAGGAAGTGGGCGATTTCTGCGCTGGCAGGAGCGCCGTACATTTCAGTGGGGCCTCCAATCTGCACTATGCGGCCCTTCTGCATCAGGGAGATACGGTCAGCAAGTGCGAAGGCTTCGGACTGGTCATGGGTCACATAAACCGTGGTCAGCCCAAGCTGCAACTGGATTTCCCGCAGTTCCACCCGCAGCCGGTCGCGCAGGCGGGCGTCCAGGTTGGACAGCGGCTCATCAAGCATGAGTACGCTGGGCCGCATCACAAGGCTGCGTGCCAAGGCAACACGCTGCATCTGCCCGCCACTAAGCAGGCTCGCACCGCGCTGAGCGAAGGTTTCCAGTCCGACGAGCGTCAGGACTTCGGTTACCCGCTCCTTGATTTCCTTCTGCGAAAGTTTCTGCATCTTCAGGGCGTAGGCGACGTTCTGAAATACGGTCATGTGGGGCCATACGGCGTAGGACTGGAAAACCATTCCCACATTGCGCTTGTTGGGAGGAAGGTTGATTCCCTTCTCTGCATCAAAGACAACAGTGTCTCCGATCATTATTCGCCCGGAAGTTGGCTCCTCAAGGCCGGCGATGCAGCGCATAGTGCTGGTCTTTCCGCAGCCGGACTGGCCTAAGAGGACTACTGACTCGCCGTCCCCGACTTCCAGGTTCAGGTTTTCTATGGCGACAAAGTCCCCGTACTTCAGCTGAAGATTTCGAATACTAACTTTCACGGAATTACCTCACTCGTATCATCATTGATTCGTTATGTGCCGCGTGCACCGTAGGCAGGGGCTGGGGTTCTTGCGCCCCGGTCAACGTGCTGGTCAGCTCAAGACTGTCCGCACTTCAATGAGTGCCGGCCCTTCGCCCGCCAAAGCCTTTTTCAGCGCTGTTGCGAAATCCTCGCGGGTTCCGACGGCTTCGGCTCTGACGCCATAGCCTTCGGCGAGTTGGACGAAGTCGATTTCCGGAACATCAAGTCCCGGGGTTTCACCGGTTCCGAGTACGCCGGCGAACCATCGAAGGGCTCCGTAGGTGCCGTTGTTGAGAATCAGGAATATCACCGGCACTGAATACTGTGCAGCGGTCCATAGGCCGGTGATGCCAAAGTTGGCCGACCCATCCCCGATGATACCGAAGACCTGACGGTCCTCTTTGGCCATCTGGACGCCGACGGCGGCGGGAAGGCCGAAGCCCAATCCACCGGAAGCGGGGGCGTAGAAGCTTCCCTGTTGCTGCAAGTCCATATAACGCCAGAAGGATTCAGGAGTGGACGTTGATTCCGTGACGAAGACGGAGTCCTCGGGGGCGGCGCGGTTGAGGATTTCAAAGACCTCGTCCGGGTGCAGCCGTTCTGGCACGTCTGCCGTACGCGGTTCCGGAATCGGAGCGAGGGTTTTAGCGGCGCTGGAGGGCTGGCCCTCCAGCGCCTCGACAATCTGCGAAAGAATTGTCGCAATGTCCCCCACGAATGCTCCGCCCATAGGAGCACGGGCGGCCTCACCGGCATCGCAGGTGATGTGCCGCAGTGTGGTTCCTTCGGTCAGGTAGTCACCCGGCTCGTACTGGTGGTAGCGAAATACCGGCGCTCCAATGACGAGGACAAGGTCGTGGGCGTTGAATAGCGCGCTGATTCCAGCGATGGATGCCGGCAGGACACCGCGGAAGTTTGCGTGCCTCGTCGGGAAGGGGCACCGGGCAGGTGAGGGGGCAATCCAGGCTGGTGCACCCAGCTTCTCCGAGAGCCTGACCGCATCCTCGTTGCCGTAGGCCGTGTCCACGTCGGGTCCAAACACAAGAACCGGGTTCCGTGCTGCCATGATCTCTGCCACCAGCCGGTCCAGTTGTGCTGCGTTCAGGGCTCCTCCCACTTCAGATGTGCGGGGTGCCAGATGGTGCACGTTTTCGGGGGCCTGGCGGTCCCAGTCGTCATAAGGAATGGATAGATACACCGGGCCCGGTGCCGGGAGTGTGGCCGTGTGGATACCTTGGCTGATGGCCCTGGGAACATCATCGGCGGTGAGCGGCTCTGCGCTCCACTTCACGAGCGGGCGGGGAAGGCTCGGCGCGTCCACGTTGGCCAGCATAACTTCCATGCCAACGGTTGCACGGACCTGCTGGCCGGCCGTTATCACCAGCGGCGAATGCGAATAGACAGCGTTCGTCAGTCCGCCCATCGCATTGCCCGTGCCAGCGGCGGCATGCAGATTCACGAAGGTGGCACTTCCGGACGCTTGTGCATAGCCATCAGCCATTGAGATGACTGCACCCTCGTGCAGGCCAAGTACGTAGCGGAAGTCGCTGGGAAAGTCTTTCAGAAACGGAAGCTCATTGGAGCCGGGGTTTCCGAAAACAGTTGTCATCCCATGGCTGCGCAGGAGCTCATACGTAGCTTCCCTGATCGTTTTCATCTAGGTCCTGCCTAAAGTTGTGTCTTGTGTCACAACCTAAGTTAGACGGGTTTTCTTCATAAACCCAATCAAATCAGGCAAGGCCCATATAGACAACGTCTATAATAGTATCCATGCCCAACTATGACATCGGCCTCGTCCGCACATTTATCGTGGTCTACGAGACCCGAAGCGTAACCCAGGCTGCTGAGCTGCTCTTTGTCAGTCAGCCCTCCGTGAGTTACGCGCTTAAGCGGCTGCGGAAAATCTTCGGCAATGAACTCTTTGTCCGGAGCGGACAGGAGATGGTGCCAACCAGCGCAGCGGAGCTGATATACCCTCGGCTGCGTGGCTCTTTGGAGACCATTGACGAAATTATGCATGGAGAAGCAGAGTTCGCGGCGGCAACATCGAAGCGCACTTTCCGTTTGCAGATGACGGATGTTGGCGTAACGACCCTGCTTCCGCCGATTATCAGCGCCACTTCGGTGGCGGCTCCCAACATCAGGATCGAAGTTGAGCAGCTGCGGTCCTCCAGCGCGCCAAGCGACCTGCTGGAAGGAAGAATTGACGCTTTCCTCTGCACGCCCAAAATTTTGCACCCTGACATTCGGCGTGATGTTCTATTTCGGCAGCACTACGTGGGTATCTGCGCGGTAAACCACCCACGGATCGGGCCCAGGCCGAAACTCGTCGAGTTCCTGGCGGAGCGCCACATCAGCCTGACGGGGGAAACCGGGCACCACATCGTGGATGACACTATGCTGGAGCAGGGACATTCACGCGAGATCGTCCTGTCGGTGCCGAGCTTTCTGGTCTTGCCGCTGCTGCTCCAGGACACTGAGCTCGTTAGCTTCGTTCCTCTTGTGACGGCCCAGGCCTTCGTGTCGGCCGGCACTGTACGGACGTTCGAACTGCCGCTCGAGATCCCCACTACGGAAGTCTCCCTCTATAGCTACCGCCGCCCCATCCAGTCGCCAGCCGCAGACTGGTTTGAAAATTTAGTTCGTACCACCCTTGAAAATTTGAATACACTTCTGACATAGTCAAGTTACGACATAATTCCCGGAGATAAGATAGGCCTTGGCCTAATCGGCTAATAGTTCGTATCCATTACAATCTCGAATTCGGGGTCGGTATGCCATTGAAGGAGCGTACATCGCCTCGCGGCATCCCGGTTTCGCTGCTCGCACCGATCGCGCTGGCCACCTCCATCAATGGGCTGAACTCGTCCATGATCGCCGTCGGGCTTGTCAGCATAGACCGAGACATAGGAACCGGCGCGAGTATTACCTTGCTGGTGACGGCCTTCTATCTCGCGTGTGCCGTAGCCCAGCCCATTGCAGGGCGGCTCATAGACCAGTTTGGCCCGCGGCGCATCCTCCTTTTCGGCATCTCTTTGGTTGCCCTCGGCTCCGCGCTCGTCTACTTCACCACCACGGTCGAAGTACTCATCGGGATTAGGGCAGTCATAGGGCTGGGTGCAGCAACCGGGTATCCGGCCGGCTTGGCCATTCTCCGGCGATGGGCGGAAATAGACGGCACTACGAACAGTGTCAGCGGCGTCAGGACCATGATCTTCTCCGCGCAGGGAACCGTCATGATTGCGCCGGCTATTGGCGGGATCCTGATTGAACTATGGGACTGGCGGGCAATGTTTTACATAAATGTGCCATTAACGGTGCTGACCGCGGCTCTGGTCCTGATCGGCGTGCCCGAAATCAAAGTATCCCGCCGTGAACCGGAAATTCCAGCGCAGAAGGTTGATGCTTTAGGTTTTCTGTTGTTTGCTACTTCGCTCGTACCACTGCTGATCGCGCTGACGGTGTTCGGCGAAGGCTATTGGTGGGCGTGGCTGATGGCTGGGGCACTCAGCTGCATCGCCTTCGTCCGGCAACAGCTACAGTCACCGAGTCCATTCATCGACTTTCGGCTTCTCGGCCGTGAGCGTAGGATTGGCGCCCCCATTGTCCGCCAGTTCGTCGTGATGTCTATTCTTTATGCGATTCTTTTCGGCTTTCCGACGTGGCTGGAGGGCTCGCGCGGGTTCTCACCGGGGGACGTTGGACTCATCATGCTCCCCCTTGCGGCGATGGGCATCTTGACCACAGTGTTTGCCGGTTCCGCGATCTCCAAATGGGGTATCCGCTCGCCGATTCTGATTGGCGCCTTCCTAATGGCTGCGGCGACCGCCTCCCTCTTGATGCTGACAGCGAATTCCTCTCTGGTGATTGTCCTGGTCCTGGCCGTGCTGCTGGGTTCGCCAAATGGCTTCTTTATGCTGGGTAACCAGGTTGCCCTATATCAGGCGTCTCCCGCCGAGCATATTGGCGTCACTTCTGGATTGCTGCGTACGTCCCAGTTTGTCGGGGGCACGATGGCAATGGTGCTATTGAGCGCCACATTCGAAGGGAGATCTCTGGACGTAGGCTTGCACAGCCTGGCGCTGGTTCTCGGGAGCCTGAGCCTGCTGATCTTCGTGGAAGCGTGCATTTCAAGGGAACTGCGCCCAGGCACGTAAGTCCATCTCTTGCTGAAGCAGGAAGCCTTCCCCGCATATCCGGAAGGGGTCCCCTTCGAAATGGCCGGTGCGTCGCAAAGGGCCCGCAGCACGCACCACGGGCGTCGGACTGCTCTCCGGGCCCCAGCCAGCAGCAGCGAAAATGGGGCTCTCCCAAAAGGAATGGAAAATTTGATCCGCACAGCAGGGCAAGGTAATCACCGCATGGCATCTTTGAAGGGGTCTGATGTGACGGTGCTCAACCAAATCGCTTGACGGTGGGCGTCGGCTCTCATCCTGCGGAATATGCAAAGTGGGCCATCCAGTCGGCGTTACGATGATCACGCCGGGCTGCAAGATCCCGGCCTGCTGGCAGTGAGCCATTACGTCTTTGAAGATCTGAACGTCGGCCGTTGACCGACCAGCACGAGGAGGTGCCATTTTGCTAAGCGAGGATGTGAATCCCAAGCGGACCGTCCTCGGGCGCGCCTTCGACATACTCGATTGCTTCGCGGGCGGTGCGGAAATGGGTGTGGCCGGAATCTGCGACCGTACGGGACTGCCGCCGGCGACTGTCCATCGCATGTTGGCCGCTCTGGTGGCCTGGGGTGGCGTCGACCGGCTGGGGCACGGGACCTACCGGCTGGGCGCGCGGATTTGGCGTTTGGGTATTGGCGCTCCGCAGGTTCGCGCCCTGCGCGAAATGGCGCAGCCGTATTTGGTGGATCTTCACGTGGCCACACGTGGCACGGTGTACCTCGGCGTCCAGGATGGAAGCGATGCTGTCTTTTCGGACCGGATCACAAGAGTCAAGCCAACGGCAGAGTCGTCGTGGGCGACCCGTCGGGTGGCGCTGGAACTTACGGGCGGCGGCCGGGTGCTCCTGGCCTACAGCAAGTCGGCTTGGGATGACCTTTGCGCCAGGGCTGAGGTCGACCCGAAGATCGCAGACGAAATTCCCCGGCTTCGGGCCGAATTCGCGGAGATCCGGCATGCCGGAGTTGCTATCTCCTATAACGACGGTCTGCCTGGCCGCACGTCAGTGGCTGCACCTGTCTTCGGGCACGACGGAGTCATTTCGGCAAGCATCACCGTGGCGTTTCCTGAGTCGAGGATCCCCCAGCCCCAAACCATTCTTCCCCGCGTGGTGTCGACAGCGAGGGCTGTAAGTGCGGATCTGGCCCGGGCGGGGCTTGGGTAACCCGTCCCGCCCGGAGCCGGTCAGCGGTTCGTCCAGACGGGATCCCGCTTTTCCAGGAAAGCGCGGACTCCCTCCACTCGGTCCTCACTCAGGTAAGGGTTCGGACCGACGTTTAGCCGGAGCGCTGAGGGAAGCGGCACACCCCAGCTCTTGGTGGCCATCTCCTTGTACCGTCGTAGCGTCACTGGCGAATTCACCAGGATCTCGTCCACGTACTTCTGGACCTCCGCCTCGAAACCAGCCCGTGGTACCACCCGGTTGATCAGCCCCAGTTCCTTGGCCTCTTCGACGGGAATCGTGCGGGCCGTGTAGAGGAGGTCCATCGCAAGGGCCCGCGGGATCAGACGCGGCAGCAGGACTGAACCGAGATTTGCGCCCATCCCCCGCCGCGCTTCGGTCAGGCCGATCGTTGCACCCTCGACGGCGATTCGGACGTCCGCTGAGAGGACGATTTCACAGCCTCCCGCAATGGCGTGTCCATTCACGGCGGCGATCACGGGCTTGTACGTTTCCATCATCACTTCGAACAGATTCCGGTACAGGCCGGTCATCGGCACGTGAATTTGCTTTCCGCTGCGGGCGATGTCGTCCATCTCCTTCAAATCACCGCCGGCACAGAATGCCTTGTCCCCCGTGCCAGTGATGACAACACCCCAGACGTCGGGATCTTCGCCAGCCCGCAAGAAGGCTTGGGTGAGCTGATTGACGGTGCTCGCTGCCATCGCGTTACGGCGCTCAGGCCGGTTGATCGTGATCCAGGCGGCCTTTCCCCTCAGCTCGTAAAGGACTTCGTCCTCCTGCGTCGAAACGACCGGCTGGACCTCTTGAGTGACGTTCATATTCTTACTTCCTCGGTGATGGCTGTTTTGCCGGCCTCGACGATGCCGCTCGCCAAAAGCGCTGCAATCTGTCCGCTATCCATGCCAAGTGATGCAAGGACGGATTCCGTGTCCTGGCCTAATTCAGGCGGAGCCTTGGCAAGGGTGGGGTATTGCCCGTCGAAAGTCATGGGCAGGTTTACAAGTTTGAGGTCTGCAATGGCGTGCTCAGGAGCATCCTGGATCTGGCCCAGGGCCTGCACCTGCTCGTCGACCAGCACCTTGTCGACGGTATTCACCGGAGAATGGGGGACGTTTGCCTGAATGAGGCGTTCCACGACCTGAGCGGACGTGAAATTGCTGGTCCTCTCTGAGAGGGTGGCAACAACAATCTCGCGGTTTCTGACCCGATCACCGTTGCTCCCGAACCCGGGCAGGTCGTCAAGGTCCGCGCACTCCAGTGCTGAGATGAGTCGCCTCCACGCGTCATCATTGCCGGCGGACATGAACACATGGCCGTCCTTCGTCGGGAAGGCACCGTAGGGGACCACTCCGCCGAATCCGGAGCCGAGGCGCCGGGGCGGCGGATCGCCCGCAGCGCAGGACATCAGCGGCGGTGTCAGCCAGGTCAGGGCGGTCTGAAGAAGCGAGAGTTCCACGTGCGAGCCCTCCCCTGTCACGTCACGCCGGCGCAGGGCTTCAAAGACAGCCAATGCCGTCCACATTCCGGTCCCCATGTCCAAAACGGAGACCGGCACCCGGGCCGGCGCCCCGCCGTCCTCGCCCGTCATGCTGACAATGCCGCTGTACGCCTGGAGGAGCGGATCGTAGGCGGGCTGCTGGGCCCGGGGTCCCGTCCGGCCGTAGCCGGACATTTCGCAGTAGATCAGCCGCGGGTTCAATTCGAGAAGCCGCTCCGCACTGAATCCTGCCTTTGCGAATGAACCGGGCCGAAGGTTCTGGATGAGTACGTCTGAGCCGGCGATGAGCCGTTCCATCACTTCGCGGCCTTCCGGCGTCTTGTAGTCGATGACAACAGACTGCTTGTTTCGGTTGAGGGCCAGGAAGGCGACCGAATACCCCTCCCATTCGGGTGGGGCCCAGTTCCGGCTGTCGTCACCTGTGCCGGTTCGTTCGACTTTGATGACATCGGCACCAAGGTCTCCCAGGATCTGTGCCGCATACGGCGCCGCGACACTGGTGCCGATCTCGATGACCCGGATGCCGGCGAGCGATCCGGTGCCATTAGTGTTTGCAGAGTTCACGAACCTGCTCCTTTCGTTTGTGCGACAGCCAGTTCGAAGTGCGTTGCTTCATATTCGTCACGGGCTGCCGATGAAACCGTCTGCTTCCAAGGGGCCAAGGACCCCTCGTAGGTCGAGGGGCCCAAGCGGAAATGCTGGGCTTCGGCAGGAGTCTGGATAAACGGCATGTCCATGGGGTAGACATCGCCTCCGGCGGGCCGGGGACCGGCCTTTGAGACGTGCCCCCACAGTTCGTGCCCCACAACTTCCTCGGCGAAAACTACGGCTTCGATCAGCTTCTTGAGGTCGACACCGGTGTCGATGCCCTCGCTCTCAAGGAGGTGGACAAAGTCTTCGGTGGGGATCATCCTCGTCAGCCGGCCATTTCCGCAATAGGGGCAGCCGCCCAGGCCGCCAATCGCGGTGTCGACAATAAGCTCATAGCCATCATCGAGTTCCGACATTGCAGTGTAGGCGGAGATGGGGGCCATTCCGCGCGCGTTATGCAGATGCAGATGGAACGTGGTGATGTCCGGCCACGTCTGCTTAATCCGTTGGATCTGCGACCGCATGGCCTGGGGGGTATTCCAGCTCATGGGGTCACCCAGATGGACACGGGTGACAGGAACACCGGCGCTGGTCCAGGCATCATGCTGGAGCTGAAGGAGTTCCATCCTCCTGTCTTCGGAGAACTCGCCAAGCCAGTTGGATCCCCATGCGGCGTTGACGCTTATCTGGGCTTCCCTGGCCCCGCGGAGGACGGCTTGGGTGACTACGCCGGGGACTGCCGCGATTTCATCCGCCATGGTGCGCGCGGTGTTGCGCTGCACGAAGACGTCGCAGAGGTGGATACGTGTTTCCCCGATCATGGGATCAGGCCCCGTGATCTTGGGTGCGTAGGCCTGGCACCTTTCGACGCCTTGCGCATTCAGGGCGAGTGCACTGTAGGTAACTCCTGGTGCCGCGGTGAAGCCCTGGACAACGTCATCGATGTGAGCCATTTGGGGAACCCACTTTGGGCTTACGAAGGACCCGACGACAATGTTTTTGAGCCCCGTTGCCGAGAGGGCATCCAGCAAGCGGATTTTGTCCGCCACGGGAATGTCGGCGCTTTCAATCTGCATGCCTTCGCGCATGCCTTCTTCGACGATTGTAATTTTGGGAACGCTCATTGTGAGTCCTCCACCTTCCTGGGGTTCTCCGTTTCAGTCCTTTGTAGTGCCGCCGAGAATCCCGCGATGCTGCGGCCCAGGGGCAGCCCCGTCAGCTCCTCGAACAGCCGGTCGGAATGGGCGGCGTTGAGGCCTCCCGTGGCGCAGCAATCATTGAACTTGGTCCGGAGGTCGCCCTGACTGAGAGGGTTGCGGGCATCGCCTTTAGTGATATCAACCCGCTTCCCGATCCATGTCTCTCCGCCGGTCCCCACCTGCACTGTGGCGTAGGGCTCCCGCGTGACCGGATCGCCCACGGGCGGCACCGCGCTCTCGGCCACTTCGACGAATGCCATCAGGTCGCGCACCTGGCGGTCAGCGAACGCCTCGTCGGTGAAGTCCTGCAGTGCCACGCAACCGCGTTTGAGGGCCACAGCCACGGCATATTCCAAACTGAACTTCGCCTGGTTGGCGTTCTGCGGCGCGTACGGCAGGAGGGGAGCCGTTCCCTGGGGATACACAGTGACACGGATTGAATGAGGGGTTCTGCCTGCGAGTTCGTCCCGGAGTTCCAAAACGGCATCAATCGCCCGGTGAGTTCCGTAACAGGCTGGGTACCGCTTGATTCCCCAGTCCTTTGTCCAGGATTCCATCCAGTACTCAAGCCGTTCCACAAGGGTCTCCGTCAGCCCCCCGATGGGCGCTAAGTCCGGGTCACCCATCCGTTCCATGAATCCTGTCGGGGCCTCCAGTTCCCCGGGGTTGGCGGTGAAGCCTGCCTCGGCGAGTTGGAGTGCCATCACGGCGTCACGCGCTGCGGCTCCGGCGTGAAAGGGCTTGGTCATGGACCCGAAATTAGGTCGGCTGCCTGCCGCGAGCGACGAGACAATGCCCAGGGCATTGCGGGCCTCCTCCAACGGCGTGCCGCAGAGCCGCACAAGGGCGGCCACTGCCGCAAGCCGCCCCACCGTGGACGTTGTATGCCAGCCACGGGCGTAGTGGACGTTCCCGGGCAAAAGCTCGGCGATGGCGCGGAAGGCTGCCGCCCCGACGTCGTAGGCCTGGACGAGCTTGTCGCCCTCGATGCCGCGGTCTTCCGCTACTGCGAGCAGCGCCGGGAACAGCACCGTGCTCGGATGCATTGGCATTGTGGGTGAGATGTCGTCGTAGTCCAGCATGTGTCCGGAAGTACCGTTAACCAACGCCGCCGTCGACGCAGAAGCCGTCCGGCCCGTCGCCCAGACCGTAGCCTTTCCGCCCTCCCCCTCCGTCGCAGCCCAGGCGCCCACGATCTGGACGCCTTCGGAGGGTGCCGCGGCGATTGCCACCGCTACAGTGTCGATTAGTGCGCTGGTAACTTGCTCAACATGGTCGGTACCGGACACCAGATTTCCCGTAGCAAAGCGCGCCAATGCCGCGGTGGCTCCAAGGTCCTCCCAGGCGTCAGCGGTTCCCGTTTCCACGGTTCTGACAGGTAGTTGTTTCGCCACTTTGTCAGTCCCCTAGAAAGACTTAGGTAACCCGAGTGTGCCGTGGGCGATGCCGGCCAGCACAATGTTGTTGCTGATCGGAGCCGTCGACGGCAGGCGTGCTTCGCGGAAGTGGCGTTCGATGCCATACTCCTCTGCGGCCGCATAACCGCCGAAGGTATCAAAGGCAGCGTTTGCTGCCTGCCAGAGCGCTTGGGAAGCCAACAGTTTGGCGCCGTTGACTTCGAAGCGGGGGTTATCGCCGGCGTCATACATTTCGGCCGCGCGCCACCGCATCAGGGAGGCAGCCTGAAGATTCGCATAGGCCTGCGCCAGGGGGAACTGCACTCCCTGGTTCATTCCGATCTTGCGGCCAAAGACCTCACGCTCATTGGCGTAGTTCACCGCGCGATTGAGCAGGTAGAACCCTGCGCCGATGTATTCCGATGTGACGATGATGCGCTCGGAGTTCATGCCGGAGAGGATCACCTTGAAGCCCTTGCCCTCCTCTCCAATACGGTTCGCAACCGGAACGCGGAGGTTTTCGATGGCGAGTTCATTGGTCTCGTGGTTAACCATGGTCTTGATCGGTGTGGCGCGGATGGTGCCATCTTCAATGGCCTGGCGAAGGTCCACCAGGAGCACGGTGAATCCGTCAGTCTTCCTCTCCACGTCCTCAAACTTTTCATTCCTGGTCAGCAGGAGAAGGAGATCGGAGTGCTGGACGCGGGAGATGAAGATTTTTGCGCCGTTGACAACGTATTCGTCGCCTTCGCGTTTGGCGAAGGTCCGGATGCGGGTGGTGTCCGAGCCGGCATCGGGTTCAGTCACACCAAAGGACTGGAGTCGCAGCTCGCCGGAAGCGATCTTCGGTAGAAACCTCAGCTTCTGCTCTTCCGATCCATGCCGCAGCAGCGTTCCCATGGTGTACATGCCTGCCCGGGCGGCGCCGGCGTGGCAGCCATTACGCTCAAGCTGCTCCAGCACGACGGCGGCATCCCGGATCGAAGCTCCGCCGCCGCCAAACTCTTCCGGAATGAGCATGTTCATCCAGCCAGCCTCGTAGAGTGCGTCCACGAACTCTTCCGGGTAGGCACGTGCGATGTCCTTCTCAAGCCAGTAGGCGTTGTCGAATGGCTTGCAGAGGTCATCAATTGCCTCCCGAATGGCCAATTGTTCTTCGGTCAGTCCGAAAGTGGATGATTCTACGGTCATGGTCGAGCCTTTCTGAAAGAAAATTCGAATTGCTTGGGCCAGCCAACCTCATAGTGAAGGGGCTGCACAGCGGCTATATCACGTGGTGGAATTCAGGTCTTATTTGCTGACGCGTCCCATCAGGGACGCAATGGGCCGCAGGAAGAGGGGCCGGGCAAGCAGCCAGCATCCGATCATGGCCAGGAGGGACGCGGCGAAGAACCAGAAGCCAACCCACCCGTCATCGTCCGTGGCGCCGTACATGTGGTTCAGGTTCCGAAGTGCGCCCGTGGCAAATACCAGCGTGACGTGGGAAATGATAAACAGGACAAAGTAGAGCATCACCGGGAAGTGAACAGCGCGGGCAAGCTCTACGGGAAAGGCACGGTCCAGGCGGGCAACACCCTTGGGCCAGGCTGGCGACATCCGCAGTCCGGTGATCATGGCGGCGGGCGCTGCGATAAAGACCGTGACGAAATACGCCAACTGCTGCAAGCTGTTGTAGTTCACCCAGCCGTTTTCGTGGGGCCAGTCAAGCGACGCATACTGCAGTGCCGCAGACACAGCGTTCGGGAGCACATCCCAGCTGGTCGGCACAATCCGCATCCACTGCCCTGTGCTGAAGAGAAGAACCACAAAGATGGCTCCGTTCAACAGCCACAGCACGTCCAAGAACAAATGGAACCAGAGTTCAAGGCTGATCTTCTGGGGTTTGTTCCGCGTCTTGATGAAGCCTTGGTTCCGCGTCCAGAACGCCTTAGGCCGGGCCGTAGTTCGCACCAGCCATCCTGACCGGATGATCAGGATCAGCATCAGGGCATTGAGGAAATGCTGCCAGCCCAGCCAGGCAGGCAGGCCCACGGGCGCATTTTCCGGCAGCTCGTAGTGGCCGGGGTAGGCGGCGAGCCACTCCTGGACATCCGGAAGGGCACGCAGCCACTTGGCCAGCATCACCACAAGGAACAAGGCCAGGACGGCACCCGCCGCGATAAGGGCCCATTTCACCCGCGGGTCCTGGCGGGATTTCTTGGGACTGTCAGTACTCACGGACATAAAATTGGCTTTCTTGTTGAGGGGTGCACGCCGGCCCAGGGCACGATGCCTAGTTGGAGCGTGCCTTGAGGGCTGCGATCAGCTGCGGCACGACGTCGAAAACATCGCCCACCACTCCGAAGTCCGCAACGTCGAAGATGGGCGCGTCCTCGTCCTTGTTGATGGCGACGATGGTGCCCGCCGTTTGCATGCCGGCACGGTGCTGAATCGCCCCGGAAATGCCCAGTGCGATGTAGACCTGCGGCGAAACGGTAACGCCGGTCTGGCCCACCTGGTAGTTCTGCGGTACATAACCTGCATCGACAGCGGCGCGGGAGGCCCCAACAGCGGCGCCCATGATGTCGGCCAGCTCCTCGACCAGGGAGAAGTTTTCCTTTGACGAGAGGCCGCGTCCCCCGGCCACAACTCTGGCCGCGTCCCGAAGCTCCGGACGGCCAGCCGCTACAGCAGCCGTGGCTGTTGCCTTTATCAAGGCGGCCGCGCCGTCTTTGACGGTCACCGGTTCGGTGACCGCTTCCGCTGCCACCGGTTCGGCGCGGTCTTCGATAGCGCCGTGGCGTACCGAAATAATGGACGGGTTTCCGTCGACTGTGGATTCCACAACGTACGCGCCGCCGAAAACCGAGTGCTTTGCCGAGATGCCGTCCCCACTCCTGGAAACGTCAATGACGTCCAGGCATAGCCCACTCCCAGTTCGGATGGCGAGCCTGCCGGCGATCTCGCGCCCATCTACTGTGTGGGAAATGAGGATAGCTTCGGGCTTGAAATGCTCGGCGGCGGCTTCGAGGGCTGCCGTCTGAGGATCAGCGATCCGCTGGCCAACGGCGTCGGACTCCGCGACGAAGACCTGAACGGCGCCAAGGTCTCCGAGTTTGGCCACCAGATCGCCGCCGGTGCCGGGCTTGACGGCAACCACCGCCACGGGGGTGCCCAGCTTTGAAGCCGCACCGAGCAGGCCTGCGGCGGACTTCTGGATATCGCCCGAGACGGAGGTTTCAATGAAAGTCAATATTGCGGTCATGTCGTTCTCCTAGATGTTGTGGCCGGCGGCCAGGAATTCCGCGAGCTTCACTCCGGCGTCTCCCTCGTCGATGATCTTTACCCCGGCCTTGCGTGCCGGACGCTTTACCGCGGTGAGTACCCTGGAACGGGTTCGCAGTGACTCCGGGCTTGCGTTCAAGGCCTCCAGATTGAGCTCCTGCAAGGGTTTGCGCTTTGCCGTCATGATTCCCTTGAAGTTCGGGAACCTCGCATCTGCCGAACGTTCGGTGACGGAGATGATTGCCGGAAGAGTGGCGAATACAGTAGCGGTCCCTGATTCTTCACGGCGCTCTCCACTGACCGAGCCTGCTGAGATGTCCACCTCGTTAAGGGAACCCAGCAGCGGCACTCCGAGAATCTCCGAAACCATCGCAGGGATGACACCGCCGCGCCCGTCCGTCGATTCATTTCCGGCCACGATCAAATCGAAGCCCTCTTGCTTCACCGCTGCTGCCAACGCGTGGGCTGTCTGTACTGCATCCGCGCCCGCCAGTCTGGCGTCGACCACGTGGACTGCCGAGTCGGCCCCCATCTGCAGACCCTTACGCAGCGCCTGCTGCGCAGTAGCGGGTCCCACGCTCAGCACAACCACCTGGGTGCCTTTGTTGGCGTCCCTAAAGGACAAAGCGACCTCCAGCGCACGTTCCGTAATCTCGTCGGCGACGTTGTCATTGGCCTGCCGGTCTAGAATTCCGGTCCCGAGATCAAGAAGCCGCTCGTCCTCCGTGTCCGGCACCTGCTTCATCAAAACGACAATTTTCACGGCCCTGCTCCCATCGTTCTTTGCTCTTGTTGATGCGTCTCATTGGAAATATATGAGGCGGAAAGCGTCGATGGGTGGCCTCTATCACCCTGTGGAACTCTGTCTTCCGGACCCCTGAAGTCAGCGAAAGGTAGTGTGATGAGGTGAAGGCGATTGGAGATACCCAGAGAGATTCGGCCCCGTCGGTTTACTCCTCGGCAGGTCGGACCCGGGAGGCACGGAAACAGGAACCTCTCCCCGTCGTAGGTACGTGGGACGCACCAGGACACTTGATCCGGCGCGCGCAGCGCGTTCATACCGCCCTGTGGAACAGGGTATTCGGCACGGAAGTGACCGGCCCTCAGTACGCCACGTTGGTGGCCATTGCCATGTGGCCGGAGTCAGATCAGCAAACGGTCGGCGAGATGGCGGGGCTCGATAAGGCGACCATGGCAGGGGTGATCAAGCGCCTGGAAGCCCGAGGGTTGATTTTCCGTAAACGGGCGGAAGATGATCGCCGTCGCCTATTGCTATTGCTCAGTCCCGATGCTGAGAAGCGCATGGATGACTTCGCTGCCAGGGCCGAATCTGTCCACGATGCCCTCGCCGCCAGGCTGCCGGCCGGGACGGAATCGGAAACCATATCGCTCCTGAGGAAGGTCACGTCCGTTAGCGAGCCGTCCTTCGGTGCGGTAAGTGTGCCCAAGGCTTTCGCCGTGGTTGAACCCTCAACGGCTCTCGGTTACCTGCTGCGCCGCGCTTTGCAGATTCACGTTTCCTTATGGAATGAAGAGTTCCAGGGCGAGATCACGAGCCCGCAGTATGCCGTGCTGTCTGCTGTTGCAGCGGCGGACTCTGCAGATCAGCTGCAGATAGCGGAGCTGGCCGGACTGGACGCGTCATCGGCGGCAGACGTCGTGGGCAGAATGGAGAAAGACGGCTGGTTGCGGCGTCAGACTGACCCGACAGACCGGCGACGACTCAAAATAGCTCTGACACAACCTGCGAGGATGGCCACGCTCTGGGCCTCACCCGGCGTTGAGCGGGTGCAGCTCGAACTCCTCAGCGCCCTGACCCCTCAAGAGAAGGCCCGCCTTGTGGAGTTGCTACAGCACCTGATTCGCCGTTCGGACCCGGAATAGCGCGGCAGAATCTGATATGTGGAATTGGCTGTCAATAGCGCATGGATGAGCGGCTCCTGGACGGTGGTTCCAGGGGCCGCTCATCGGTGCCGATCCCGGTGGCGGTGTTTACGCTGGGCGGGTCGATTTCTCGGCTCAGCGCGCTTGGGAGGCGAGTTGGACTGCGACGTCGACGATCATGTCTTCCTGTCCGCCGACGTAGCCAGCTTTGCCGATTTCTTCGAGGATCTGCCAAGCAGGAACGGCGTAGCGTTCCGCGGCGCGTTCTGCGTGGATGAGGAACGAAGAGTAGACCCCGGCGTAGCCCTGCATGATGGAGGCCCGATCCATGACGGGCATGCGAGTGATGATCGGTTTGACCACATCTTCCGCTGCGGCCATCACGCCGTGGACGTCCACGCCGGTGTGGATGTTGAGGCGTTCGAAGGCTGCGGCGAGGACCTCGGTGGGTGAGTTCCCAGCCCCGGCGCCGAGGGCCAGAAGCGTGCCGTCGATCTGTTTTGCCCCTGCCCGGGCGGCGTAGACGGAGTTCGCGACGCCGAAGCTAAGGTTCTGGTGCCCGTGGAACCCTACCTGCGCGTCGGTGCCGAGTTCGCTCACGAGGGCGGCGACGCGGTCGGAGACGTCCTCGAGGATCAGGGCGCCCGCGGAGTCAACGACATAGACGCATTGGCAGCCGGCGTCGGCCATGATCCGCGCCTGCTTGGCCAGGTTCTCCGGGCTGGTCCGGTGCGAGAGCATCAGGAATCCGACGGTTTCCATGCCGAGCTTGCGCGCGTGGCCGAAGTGCTGGATGGAGACGTCGGCCTCAGTGCAGTGCGTTGCGATGCGGGCCACGGACGCTCCGGCGTCGCGGGCTTGGTCCAGGTCGTGGATGGTGCCTAGGCCGGGCAGAAGGAGAACAGCGATCTTGGCGTTCTTCGCTTCGTCAACGGCGGCGCGGACCAGGTCCAGTTCCGGGGTGAGGGAGAAGCCGTAGTTGAAGGAGGACCCACCGAGGCCATCGCCGTGGGTCACCTCGATCACCTCAATCTTCGCGTTGTCCAGGACCCGGACAACGGAACGGACGTGGGCTTCGGTGAATTTGTGGCTCATGGCGTGCGAGCCGTCGCGCAGAGTGGTGTCCGTCAGCCGGACGCTCAGATTCTGTGCTGTGGAATCGGAGGCGGGGGTCATGGTTATGCTCCTACGGGCGTTGAAGAGATGGCGGCGTCCATGCGTTCGGCCAGCAAGTCAGCTGTCCGGGTGGCCGCGGCGGTGATGATGTCCAGGTTGCCCGCGTATTCGGGCAGGTAGTCCGCCGCACCCTTGACCTGGACCCAGACACCCACCCGGCCGTTGCCGTTCCAGTCCTCACGGGCTGTGTCGAACTGCGGCTCTACTCGCAGCGCGTAGCCGGGGACGTAGTCCTGGATGCCGGCGACAGCCTGGTTGATGTTGGCGACGATCCGGTCCTGGAGCTGGCCGGGTTCGGCGGCTTCGGCCGGGATCGCGGCGTAGATCGTATTGCGCATGATCATAGGCGGTTCCACCGGGTTGATGATGATGATGGCCTTGCCACGCCGGGCCCCGCCGACCTCTTCCAGGGCCTTGGCCGTGGTCTCGGTGAACTCGTCCACGTTGGCCCGGGTGCCCGGGCCCGCGGACTTGGACGCGATCGAGGCGACGATCTCGACGTAGTCCACGGGCACCACCGAGGAGATCGCGGCGACAATCGGGGTGGTGGCCTGCCCGGCGCAGGTAATCATGTTCACGTTCAGGACGTTTTCGAGGGCGTCAAGATTCACCACCGGGCACAGGTAGGGTCCGACGGCGGCCGGTGTCAGGTCGATCGCGTGGATGCCCGCGGCCTTGTACTTGGGGGCGTTGGCTTCGTGAGCCTTCGCGGAGGTGCACTCGAACACAAAGTCCGGCAGTTCGTCCTGGGCCAGGAGCCAGTCCACTCCCTCGGCGGAGGTGGTGATGCCCAGCCGGGCGGCGCGGGCCAGTCCGTCGGAGCCAGGGTCCACGCCGATCATGTACTTGACTTCAACGTTCGTGCTGCGGCGCATAATTTTGAACATCAGGTCGGTGCCGATATTACCCGAGCCGACGATGGCTGCCGTCTTCTTGGCCATGATGGGTGTCCTTATTCCGTGAAATGAATAGTAAGTGAGCCCAACGCGCCGAAGTCAGCCGTCGCGGTGCTGCTTGCCAGGACGGGCATGGCCACCGTGAACGAGCCCGGCAGGATCAGCTGGCCGGCTTCCAGTGCCACACCCTGTTCACCCAGGACGTTCGCCAGCCAGACCAGCGGTGCAAGCGGGTTCCCCATAACATCGGCGCCGGTCCCGGTGCCAGTCACTTGCCCGTCGATCACCAGCGAGCAGCTGACATCAAGGAGGGCCGCGGAATCGGAGGGATCCAGCGCCAGCGGGTGTGCACTGACGGCGATGGCACCGCAGGAGGCGTTGTCAGCAATCGTGTCCACGAGTTTGATGTCCCAGTCCCTGATCCGGGAGTCAATGATTTCGATGGCAGGGTAGACGGCGTCGATGGCGGCCGCAGCCTGCTCCAGCGTGACACCCGGTCCCTGCAGGGTCTCCTTCAGCACGAAACCGAGTTCCGGTTCCACCTTGGGCTGAATGAACTGGGAAGCCGGGATCCTGGCCTCATCTTGGTGGACCATGTCCTCGAAGAAGAAGCCAAAGTCCGGGGAATCCACGCCCAACTGGCGTTGCATGGCCAAGGACGTCAACCCCACCTTGCGGCCGGCCAGAACCCGTCCCGCCGCAACGTAATGCTCCAGCTGGAAAGTCTGAACCTCGTAGGCGTCCTGGACGCTCATTTCCTCCAGCCGGTCCCGCAAAGGTGCCACCGGCACCAGCGTGCGGGATGCAGCCAACAACTCATCGGCGGCGCCCTTGAGACTGGTATCGCTGGCCTTCAATATTCCACGTCGCATCTGGTTCTCCCATTCCTTCTCGTTTGCTCGTATGAAACTGTCCCTCGGCTCAGTACGCGAAGACCGTTTTCCATTTGGCGGCATCGGCGTCGCCGTATTTGGCATCTTCGACGGACATGCGCCAGACCTTGCCCGAGTCCAAAGTGGGCATTTTGACGCCGGTAGCCGTTGGCGGCGCGATTTCCGGGTTGACCGCGTAGTCGCCCAGGTCAGCGAAGATCTGCTGGCCGCGCTTGGACATGTTGTAGTTCATGAAGACATCCGCGGCTTCCGGGTTGGCACCCTTAGCGGTGGTGCCAAGGTAATAGTCGAAGGTGATGAGCCCTTCTTCGGGGACGACAAAGCTCAGCGGTGCGTTCTCTGTTTTGACGGCTATGTTGACGTTGGCCGAACCGACGGTTCCGACAGCAACTTCACCGCGGGCCAGTGCGGTCTGCTGCGGGCCCGAGCCTTCGTAGATCTTGGGTTTCAACGCAGCATATTTGCTCATGAAATCCTCGCCCAGCTCGCTTTCCATAAAGCGGTTCAGTGCAGCTACGCCGCCCCCGGAGTTGCCCTGGACGACGCCGATCTTGCCAGACCATTTGGGGTCGACGAGGTCTGCCCAACTCTTTGGTGCGTCTTCTTTTGTCACCAGCTGGGAGTTGTATCCAAACGTATATACGGCATTGTGGGTTCGGGTGAAGTCACCGGAGTTGATGACAACCTCCTTGAATTTTTCGGAACCCGGAACCGTGTAGGACCGCCAGACACCAGCCTTGCTGAAACCATCGGCAAGCCGGTAGTCGGAAATACGCACAACGTCGGCGCTCAGCACTCCGGCCCCCTGCTCGGAGAGGACACGCTCAGAAAGCCGGTTCGGCTGAAGCCGGACCATGTTTACCTGGATTCCCGTGTCCTTCGTGAAGGCCTCGATGAAAGTCTTTTCATTCGCCTCCGGATACCCCGTATAAAGGTTCAGCGTCTGGCCCTTCGCCTTGTCATAAACGTCCTGGGCTGCGATCTGCTCCCCGTCGATAACGAGGCCCTTTGTCGTCTCAACTGCCGCATTGTTCTGGACAACGCCTGTACCAGCACTGGACCCGCAGGCGGATACCGCGATGGCAACGACGGCAGCAACGCCTGCGAGCTTGAATTTCCTATCGATCTTCACTTTGACTCCTATTTTCTACAAGTAGTTATTGGGCGGAGCGGATTTTCTTCTTTGAAGGATCGTGGTCTGGCCAACTGGGTTGCTCTGGCGGAAACGGATGTTCCCGATTCATGCGTTGAGGGCACCAGGAACAGCAGTACGGTCGAGGTAAGGCCCGCCCGTATTCGGTCCCGAGGCCGCTTGGATCTCTGCGGGGGTCATGTTCAGAAGCCCGCCGAGAATTTCCATTGTGTTTTCACCCAGGTCCGGCCCCAGGTTGCGGATGGCCAGAGACTGCTCCCCGATCACCGGCACGATGCCCGGGAATCCCACCCCGGTAAGGATTTCCTCACCGGTTGAAACTTCGAATTTTTGGATCATGTTCCGGGCTGCATATTGGCTATCGGTGCTTATGTCCGCCGCCGTATAGATAGGACCGGCCGGAACCCCTGCGCTATCGAGTGCCGCGAGGGCCTCGGTAGGGTCTTGCCGTTCTGACCAGGCACCGATTGCATCGTCCAGCTCGCCGCGGCGGATCCAGCGCCCGGCGTTGGATTGCAATGCGGGGTCGGCCGCGAGGTCGGGACGCCCGATAGTTTCCATTAGCCGTTGGAAAATCGAGTCCCCATTACCGGCCACGACAATGCTCGAGCCGTCTTTGCAAAAGTAGGCGTTGGAAGGTGCTATACCGTCCATTCGGCCTCCCGTGCGCTGCCTTTCCACGCCATACGCCTGGTAGTCGGGGATCAGCGATTCCATCATCGAGAACATCGCCTCGTGGAGTGCGACGTCGATGATTCGCTCGCGGAGCGGGATGGGCTGAGAGCTATTCCGGCGTCCTGCTTCGCGCTGGTAAAGGCTCATCATGGCTCCGAAGGCCGCGTACAGTCCCGCGATCGAGTCGCCGATCGAAATCCCAACGCGGACGGGCGGCCGGTCTGGGTCTCCCACCAGGCTGCGGAACCCTCCGTAGGCTTCGGCCACAGCGGCAAAGCCTGGGCGTTCTGACAGCGGGCCCGTCTGACCGAATGCGGAAATGCGGGTAATGATGAGTTCCGGGTTGGCTTCGTTGAGTACATCCGGACCCAAGCCCCACTTTTCAAGCGTCCCCGGTCGGAAGTTTTCCAGGAGAATATCCGATTTCGCGGCGATCGCGAGCACCGCCTGTCTCCCGGCTTTGGTACGAAGATCCAGCACCACCGACTTCTTGTTCCGGTTGATGGTGCGGTACAGCATGGACGTGTCACCTTTGTGCAGCCGCCAGTTACGAAGCTCATCCCCGGTTTCAGGGCGCTCCACTTTGATGATTTCTGCACCGAAGTCTGCGAGCAACCTGCCGGCCGACGGCGCGGCGATGTAATTTCCGAGTTCCAGTACGCGGACGCCGTCCAGGGGTGCAATGGGGGCCACTGTCATGATTCCTCTTTCCGTTTAGTCTTTGCGAGCTTCGTCGCTCCTCTTGACAGCAACTCCCACAGGGTTCGACGTCGGCTTCATTGGCCTTGGCGTTAAAGCGGCCGCCGTTTCCAGATTTTCCCCGGAATCGATTGGCATGTCCGTCAGGTCCCTGTGGGCCAACATCGTCGTTATCCCGAAACCGAGCCACTTCGTTGGCGTACGGGAGTTATTTCTTGCGGCGGCTGAGGGCCACTGCGTGCGCCGGATGTGGGGCAGTACACGGCGTGTTCGTTGCTTACAGCAACCCTGAGCGCTCCAACGCTGCCGATTTCCACCTCGATAATGTCGCCCTCGTTGATCTGCCCGATTCCCGCGGGTGTACCCGTCGTTACAATGTCCCCGGGGTGCAGCGTCATGACTGAAGACACGTAGCTAAGAAACTCAGGTACACCCCAGATCAGATCTTTGATGTCCGTGTCCTGGCGCAGTTCGCCGTTGACCCGCGTCTGCAGCGTCAATCCGGACAGCTCGCCCACTTCGTCGGGCGTGACGAGGAAGGGGCCCACAGGGGTGAACGTATCGAAAGACTTCCGGGTGGACCGGTCTTCTCCTCCACGCATGGTGATGTCCAGGAGGCAGGTGAATCCAGCCACATAGTCCAGAGCATCAGCCACGGAGATATTGCGGGCCAGCCTGCCTACTACAAACGCGAGTTCGCCTTCCTGGTCGAATCGGCGGTTCACGTAGGGAATCTGGACAGTGCCGCCGTCGGCCAACACGGAAGATGGTGCTTTGAGGAAAAACCCCAGGGCGGAAACATCCCCCAGTTGTTTCATTTCTTCCTGATGGTCCCGATAATTCACGGGTGCGGCAACGATCTTTCCGGGGTCCGGAACCA
The DNA here is from genome assembly GCF_059091165.1 of Arthrobacter sp. Hb9-2. NCBI lineage: Bacteria > Bacillati > Actinomycetota > Actinomycetes > Micrococcales > Micrococcaceae > Arthrobacter > Arthrobacter sp. Hb9-2. Next base: position 62,530 of record NZ_JBNHGJ010000002.1, read on the forward strand.
GCGGCGAAATCGTGAGTTCATTCATCGGCACCAGGGGCAGGGTTTCGATGGCTGAAAACTCCAGGGCATTCCGGCCCAGGAGATCGACGAGCTTCCGCATCGGGCTGATGCCCGAAGGGACCTCGCCAATCAGCGGCGTCAGATCGCGGACGGCATCTGTGCCGGTTACAGCGGCCGCAATCGCGCGGCCTTTATGTTCGTATGAGGCGAACTTCATGTTCCTCTTCCTTCGTCTCGAAATGCTTTTGTGGTGCGGAGGACCCTTGGCGGCTAATCACCCACATGATCCTCAAAGAGCCAGTCGAATTCGGAATAGTCGTCTTCGGCTCGCAGGCGGAAGACTCTGTTCCGTAGCGCAACGGTGGTGGGTTCGTCGGTGTGCCAGAGGTCGCCCCAAGGCCGAGCCGCGAGTTGGCAGCGTGTTGTACGTTCGATCCGCGCTGACTCATATCTTTTGAAAGCGAGGGCGATGTCGTCGTTGGAGTCAAGGGCATTTGTCAGCACCAGCGCATCTTCCATTGCCTGGCATGCTCCCTGGCCAAGATATTGACGCATTGCATGTGCCCCGTCCCCGAGCAACACAGTGTGCGGGGTGCTCCACGATCCCAGCGGATCGCGGTCAAAGATTGGCCATCTCCGGTTGTCACTGATCAAAGCAAGGGAATCCTGCACGTTCTTGCAAGCAGGAGCGAATATCTCGGCAAGTTCCTCAAGGCTCCCCCAGTCCTCACGACCCTGGGCGTGCCAGTGGCTTTCAAAAACAGCCACCTGGTTATAGAGTGCCCCGCGTCGAACTGGGTATTGGATGAGGTGCATCCCGGGGCCCATCCACAGGATGATGTCGTCCATTTCGATATCCAAAGATATTTGGTCGACGGGGAGAGTGCCGCGGTACGCCACTTGCCCGGTGAAGAGCGGGTCGCTGTCGTCGTGCAAATGCCGCACGCGTGACCGAATGCCATCGGCGCCAACGAGGACGTCCGCCGTGTAGCTGTCTCCGTTGTCAAACGTCGCCCGGGCAACGCCTTCAGAATCTTCGACGTGAACCACGTGCCTATTGTTTTCAAGAGTCACGGAAGGTATCGCCCGGCACGCCGCCACGAGAATCTCAAGCAGGTCGTGACGGTGAGCGACCACGTAGGGATACCCGTAACGGGTAATGAAGGCATCACCGAAGTCGATGGCAGTGAGCTTCTCACCGGAGACAGCATCCATAACGATGCCGGACCGGGGTCGAACGGAAACTTCGAGGACTTCCTTCAGTATTCCTAGCCGGTCCATTGAGCGGGTAGCGTTCGGGCCCAACTGGAGACCTGCACCAATTTCGGAAAAGACCTCTGCCTGCTCCACGAGATGCACTGTGCGTCCCGCACGGCCCATTGCGAGGGCCGTGGAAAGCCCACCGATCCCGCCCCCGATAATCAGCATGTCGAAATGTGTCGCTGTCACGCTAGTTCGCCTCTTCCCGATAGATCTTCAAAGCCTCAAGGACAGGGGCGTCGCTGGTAGTAAAGATGTCCAATGTTGTGTCCGCTGTGATTTGCTGGCTTTTCCAGGACGGCACGACGAATACATCGCCTGGCTGTAGTTCAAAGACCGCATCATCCACCTGCACCTGTCCGGTGCCGCTCAGGACAGCACACACGCGCGATCCCGTCTGCCGGTCCGTGCCGGTAACAGTCCCCTGCACTACCCTGCGCATCTCGCAGCGCAGCGTGGGCATCACATCGTTGCCGCTAACCGGGTCCTGATAGCGTATTTGCGCATCACCACCGCCCCCCGTTTCCAGAAGTGCAGCCAGGGCAGAATCTGCGTCCGCCCATCTGAAGACCAGGAGGGGAGAATGCCGGCCAGTTGTGACCGGTCCTTTTGTACCCGACGGTACGATCCCGGCACCTTGCCCAAACTGCCGTTCAGAAGCCGAACGTGGATCAGTCCTTCGGTCCACCAACTCCGAGGGTCCTTCCTCGAAAAATATGGCTTCGAGGAACTCGACAACGGGAAGGTCCAGCACGTCCAGCCACACCATGGATTCGTTACCGGGATTATGGTGTTCGTGAAAGTTCCACGATGGAGTCAGGATTACATCTCCCCGGCTCATATGGATCGGGTCCCCGTTGACCAAAGTCCATACGCCGTCCCCCTCAAGGACGAACCGTAACGCCGCCGGACTGTGGCGGTGGGCCGGCGCGAGCTCCCCGGGCCCCAGGAACTGAGCCGCCGCCCATAGCGTGTTCGAAATATACGGGGCGCCCTTTAGCCCCGGGTTCGCGAATGCAAAAACCCGCCTGTCCCCGCCCCTGTCAATTGGGATCAGGTCCTGAGCGCGGTGACCCAGGGGCTTCAGATCCGCCAGCCTCCACCGGTAGGGAATCGCTTTAGCTACTGGTTGCGGAGTCAGGATCCCCTTCATTTCCCACAGAGGCTGAAGATCCATTTCCGCGGCGGCGGCATACAGTGCGTCAACATCCGTGTCATCGGAGACGTACCTCTTTGTTGCCATGTTTGTCCTCCTCATCCAATTTCGTTCTACTAATTCGTTTTGAAATATAGAATGTATGCGAACTAAAGATAAACGTGAGCCACGTCATACGTCAAGTAGCGACTTCCCGCACAACTATCGGGTTGATGAGGCGACTCTGCGACCATTTCCTAACTCTGCATGCCGGTACCTAATGTGTACGAATGATACCTAGGGATGGTGCGGTCTTTAGGTTCGGGCAGCTGGATTGTCGTGTTAAGCGGAGGATCGGCCACTTTGTTCCTGCGACGCGAAGCACCGGCCATGCGGCTCGAGCGCTTGGGTGTCCCCGTCTATTCGAACGCAGGGCAGCGAACTCGGTGCCATGAGGCTCCCAACCGGTGTCGTGCGGCCGGTTGGCGACCCGCACCATGTCCTCGTTGGCATGAGGGTAGGCCCGGCGGTGGCGGCGTTGTTGATGGGAATGACGTCCACGGGGGCGTGTGCCGGGATGGGACGGAGCGCTGTGTGCGGCCGAACGCGTCGGCCAGGGTTTCTGCAGCTTCCGTCCCGGCCCACCCGCCAGACACGACGAATGGGCCAAACTCCTCCGAATCGAAACCTCCGCGGGCTACCCGTCAGCGCGCGAGGGTTGTGGGCAGGCGACTGGGTCGGCGTGACTCAAAAGCACGGATATCGGGTTCGTGCCGCAGGGTCAGATCAATGTCGTCGAGCCCATTGAGGAGCCGCCAACGCACATACTCGTCGATATCGAACACCGCCCGAACGTCCCCACAAAGCACGAGGCGCTGCTCGAGATCAACAGTGACCGCACGGCCGGGTTGCGCCTCAAGTGACTCCCAGATGCGCTCGACGTCGTCCTGGGATATTCGGGCGGTGACCAGGCCCTGATTGCCGGCGTTGCCACGGAAGATATCCGCGAACCGCGAGGAGACCACTGCCCGGAAGCCGTAGTCTTTCAGGGCCCAGACTGCATGTTCGCGTGAGGAGCCTGTGCCGAAATCGGCGCCGGCGATGAGAACCGAGCCAGCTGAGTACGGTTCGTGGTTAAGGATAAAAGACTCCTGGGTCCGCCAGGCTGCGAAGAGGGCATCCTCAAATCCGGTGCGGGTGATGCGCTTGCAGAACTCACCCGGGATGATTTGATCCGTGTCAACGTTGCTGCGGCGCAACGGCACGCCGATGCCAGTGTGGGTGGTGAATTTTTCCATGGTGATCCTTACACGTGAGTGGGGGAAGGTACGGCACCAGCGGTGACGAGCGCCGGCAGGTCTGAAGCTGAACTGAGCGTGCCTCGCACAGCCGTCGCGGCAGCAACGACCGGCGAAACCAGGTGAGTGCGGCCACCTACGCCCTGCCTGCCCTCGAAGTTGCGGTTTGAGGTGGACGCACAGCGTTCGCCGGGAACGAGCTTGTCGGGGTTCATTCCCAGACACATCGAACAGCCAGCGAAGCGCCATTCCGCGCCGAAATTCAAGAACACCTTGTCCAGCCCCTCCTTCTCCGCCTCAAGGCGCACGCGCATGGACCCTGGCACCACAATCATGCGCACGTCCGTGTGGATGCTGCGTCCTTCAACAACCGCGGCGGCGGCGCGAAGGTCCTCAATTCGCCCGTTGGTGCACGACCCCAGGAATACGGTGTCTACGCGCACTTCTTTGAGCGGGGTGCCCGGATTGAGTCCCATGTATTCAAGCGCACGGCCGCAGGCCTGACGAGCGCTCTCATCCTCGAAGTCGGAAGGGGACGGCACCGTCCCCGAGAGCGGAACGCCTTGGGAAGGGTTGGTTCCCCAGGTCACGAACGGTTCCAGGGCGTCGACGTCAATGTGTACCTCGGCGTCGAAAATGGCGCCGTCATCAGTTCGCAGTGTCTTCCAGTCCTCTACCGCCTCACCCCAGTCCGCCCCAGACGGAGCGTTTGGCCGGCCCTTGAGGTACTCGAAGGTGGTCTCATCCGGTGCGATCAGGCCCGCACGGGCACCGGCCTCGATTGACATGTTGCAAATCGTCATGCGGGCATCCATCGACAGCGCCTCAATGGCGGGGCCGCGGTATTCAAAAACGTAGCCTTGGCCACCACCAGTACCGATCTTGGCGATCACCGCCAAGATAATGTCCTTCGCCGACACTCCGGGCTTCAGCGTTCCTTCGACGATGATGGCCATGGTTTTGAACGGCTTGAGCGAGAGGGTCTGGGTTGCAAGCACGTGCTCGACCTCCGAGGAGCCGATGCCGAACGCCAGGGCCCCGAAGGCTCCATGGGTAGCAGTATGGGAGTCCCCGCAGACAACAGTGATCCCGGGCTGGGTCAGCCCAAGCTGCGGGCCCACTACATGAACAATCCCCTGGTCCAGGTCCCCCAGGGAATGAAGCGGAATGTTGAACTCCGCACAGTTGTTACGCAAGGCCTCGATCTGCAGGCGGCTGGTCAAGTCAGCGATGGGTTTGTCTATTTCGACGGTGGGTGTGTTGTGATCCTCCGTGGCGATGGTCAGGTCGGGCCGTCGGACCGTTCGGCCCGAAAGCCGCAACCCGTCGAAGGCTTGGGGCGACGTCACTTCGTGGATGAGGTGGAGATCTATATAGACGAGGTCCGGCTCACGTCCGGAGCCCTCCCCGGTTCCACGCCGCACGAGACGCGAATCCCAGACCTTCTGGGCCAGCGTCCTCGGGTGTGCCTGTGTACTCATGTATCTGCCTTTCGCTCGTCCCGGCCAGTAGCCGGGAACTCCTGTATTGCCCGTTTGTCCTCACCAAGCGAGTCGATTGCGCCCAGCCGGACAACAAGGGGCCCCTTGCACGATGTCAATTTCCGCCTAGGGCCCTGCGCCGGCTTCGTGTGCATTAATGAGATGACGTGACAGGTGCGCCAACCGCCTTCGTTGTGGGTCATCCAGCGCGTTCAACAGCCGGCCCTCGACCTGATCTCCTCCGAGCGAGGCCCACCGCGCGGCCACGCGCGCGGCTGGAGTGATGACAATGATCTTGCGACGCCGGTCCTGCTGATCCGCCTTCCTGACGAGCCAGCCATCGATCTCCATCCGGGAGACGACAGCACCAGCCGATGACGCATCTAGCCCGGCCAGTTCAGAGACGGTTTGCTGGTCAGGCACCTTGAGGGCGCAGCTGACCGCAAGCACCGAGAACTGCGCAGAATCGTATTCTGGCCAGCAAAGACCTCATTCCATTCGGCGACATGGTTTTGGTGCGCCCGCCGCAGCAGGTGACCAGCGGCAGTTGTCATGCTCATGACCGGAAAGCCAGGATCAACAACCTTGGGCGCTGCGGGTTGCCGCCCGGCATATGCCACTGCGAAGAGCAGATCGACGAACTCCGGCCCGGTGCCGTCTCGAAGCAAGTCGAGAAGAGCCCGGTGCACCTCTGTGGCTTTTCCGGCAAAACCAGCCATCAACGCGCAGCCAAGTGCCGTGAGGTCAAGCATGTACCGGCGCAGGTCCGCCGGGTCCGGCTTCCGCTCGACTAAACCCCGCCTCTCAAGCCGTTCCACGATTCCCGCCATCGTCGCTTTGTCGTGGCCCGTGATGTCGCCAATGCTCCGCTGGTCTGAATCAGGCCAGCGGGACATGGCGACAAGGGCCGAATACTGTGCGCCAGTCAGCTCGCTGCCAAACAGTTCATTCCACAGCGCAGAATGCACCCGCTGTGCACGCCGGAGAAGAAATCCGATCGGCATCCACGCAGTGTTAGCCACCGGCGCGGGCGCCGGCCCAGGGAAACGGGTTCGACGTCGACCGCGCACCCTGAACGGCTTTGGAACGGTTTGGCTCCTGAAGTTCGCCGAGCAGGGACTCCGAGAGGCCGACCAGCCGGTGAAAGCGCTCGGGAGACAACCACTCGGGCCGAAGAGCGAAGAGCAGATCCTCGATTGAGGTGTTGCCGCTCGCTCCGGGGGCGAAGGGACATCCACCGAGCCCGCCCAGAGTTCCGTCAACGAACGACGCCCCCGCCTCGATGGCAGCGAGCGAGTTGGCCACTCCCAGCCCCCACGTGTCGTGTCCATGGAAGGCAACCCTGCTGACGGACAGTTCCTGAACCACAAGTGAGATGAGGCCCGCTACCTGAGTGGGAACAGCCTGGCCGAGAGTGTCGCAGATGACGACGTCCGTAACATCTGCAGCGCGCGCGTCCCGGGCGATCGCCACCACACGATCATCAGGGACCGGCCCCTCGAACGGGCACGTGAAAGAAGTTGCGATCGCCAGTTGCACGCCGCCCTTCACCTCCCGTGCAGCGTCGATCGCGGCAGGAAGAAGATCAAGGCTTGCGTCTACCGAACGCGCAATATTCGCCTGGTTGTGGGACTCCGAGGCCGAGAGGCAGTATTGGAATCGGGTTGCCCCCGCGGCCGCTGCTTTCGCGACGTGGCCCGGCGTGGCAACCCAAACCCAACATCGCTCCCGCTCCTCGGCAGTCAGCGCTTCGAGTACGCCAAGGGTGTTGGCGAGAGGCGGGACCAGCTCGGGGCGGGCCATTGACCCGATCTCAAGGTCGGGAATACCTAGCGCCAGCAGGTTGCGAATCAGTGATACCTTCTCGGGTACCCCCAGCAACTTGCCCGTGAGCTGGAGGCCATCACGCAGGGTGACATCCCGCACCGCCGCCCGAGGCTCAAAGCGGAAGCTCGCGGGCATTCCGGCAGCTGCTGACGCAATGACGCTGTCCGTTGCTTGTCCAGGTCTAATGGTCATCACGGTCTCCTAGGTCCGGCCGGATGTAGCAGCCGATGCGTTCACAGGGCGGTGGCCGCTTTTCGCCTTCTGGATCTGCTCATAAACGTGGTGCCGCAACTCCGTGAAGCGAGGGATGGCTCTGGTCTCAAGCTGGTCACGGTTCGCGGGAAGGTCGATTAGCAGGTCCTCCTGCACCACGGTTGGCGAAGACGAAAGGATAATCACACGCTCGCCCAGATACACCGACTCATCAATATCGTGCGTAACGAACAAAATGGTGACACCCAACCGTTTCCAGATATTCCGAATAAGATCCTCGAGGTCCGCCCGCGTTTGAGCGTCCACGGCAGCGAAGGGCTCATCCATGAGGAGCACTTCCGGCTGGTACGCGATCGCCCTGGCAATTGCCACGCGCTGCTGCATCCCGCCGGAGAGCTGCCAAGGGTAGGATTTCGGCACATGTGCAAGGCCCACAGCTTCCAATGCCTCGGCGACCAGGCGCTGCCGCTCCTTCTTGGGAACCTTCGCGTTCTTCAGCGGAAGCTCGACGTTGGCATCGACGCGCAACCACGGGAACAGGGATCGACCGTACTCCTGGAAAACCACAGCCATCTTCTTGGGTGGCCCGGTGACCGTGGAGCCGTCAAGCAGAACTTCCCCCTTCGTGCTTGCCAATAGTCCGGCGATGCATTTGAGGAGAGTTGTTTTACCCGAACCCGAGGGCCCCACGAGGCAAACGAGTTCGCCCCGTCCCAGGTCGAAAGTCAGGTCGCGGACGGCTTCGACGTCGCCAGCATCGGTCTTGTAGACCTTGTTCAACCCGCGGACGCTCAGCAATGCTTTGCCGTCCGAAAGCACCCGGCCCGTCGAGGCAGTATCCGTTTCCCCGGGGACTGCGGCGATATCGCCTTGGGTATCAACCCCGGCATTTAGCATTTCAGACTGCATTTTCGACCTCTTTAAGTCCGTAGTACCAGCGCAGGAGTTTGCGCTGAACCCGCTGAAAAATGAAAGATATTGCAACGCCGATGAGTCCGAGAATGAAGATTCCCGACCACATTTCGGGTACTGCGAACGAGCGCTGGAATTGCACGATGGTGAACCCGAGCCCGGATGATGAGGCGAACATTTCGGAGATCACCATCAGAATGAGGCCTATCGAAATGCACTGGCGAACACCTGCCATGATCGCGGGTACCGCTGCGGGCAGGATCTGATAACGAATGCGGCCGAGCCCGGTTATCCCATAGGAGCGGGTTGTCTCGTTCTGCACCGGGTCGATCGAGCGAACACCCTCGATGGTGTTGAGCACCACCGGCCAGATGCAGCCAGAGAGGATGACTGCGATCTTCATACCGTCGTTGATGCCGATAAGCAGCATAAGAACCGGTTCCAATACGGGGGGCGGTAAAGCGCGGAAAAACTCGAAGACAGGCTCGGTCAGCGCCCGGAGGCTTTTGTTTAGGCCGACCACCAGCCCAAGCACCATGCCCATGACAATCGCCGAAACCAACCCGACTGCCAGGCGGCTCAATGAGGGGAGCACATCGGTGACGATCCGTTCTGCCAACCAGACGTCGATGAACTTCTCGATAAGCACTTGGGGCGCCGGCACGAAGAAATTGGGTGTGCCGGAGGTGCCGACCCACCAAAGAAGCACCAGGACTACAGGCAGCGCCACAGCGGCCCCAACACTCTTGACGAAGTTCATGACGCGATCTCTCCCCTAATAGATGGGTGCCACGATAGAAGTCGGGCCTCGACGAGCCGCATTACCGTATTAATCCCGACACCCAGCAGCCCGGTGGTGAGGATGAGGGCATACATGTGGGTGATTGCGGCACCTGTCTGAGCCAGTGCGATCTCGCGCCCGAGCCCTGGAGCGTTGATGACAAGTTCTGCGGTGATCGCCAGGATAAGTGCGACCGAGGCGGCGAGGCGGATTCCGGTCAAAAGGTAGGGAAGAACCGTTGGGAATACCACGCTGCGCATCTGCTGCCACCGGGATAGACCGTACGACTTTGCCGTGCTCATTGCGACATTGTCGACGTCAGTTACCCCATAGAGCACTTGGATGAGTACCTGCCAGAAGCATGCGTAGACAATGAGGAGAAGCGACGATTCGATTTTGACGCCGAACAAAAGGACTGCCAAGGGGATAAGTGCCACCGATGGGATGGGACGAAGAAACTCGATCGTGGTGTGCGTCACCCTGCGGAGGAACGGTGCTGCGCCGATAACCAGCCCGGCAGTCGCGCCCAATAAGACCGCGAGCAGTAGGCCGATGCCCCAGGCCATCATGGTGTCGCCGACGGCGATCCAATATTTTCGAAGCCCGAAGCTCTGCACGAGATCTACCAACACACCCGAGAAGGGGGGAAGGTACTGCGCGTTCACCAGTCTGAGCCTAGGTGCCAGCTCCCACGCCGCTGCGAATATGAGCAAACCGATTACACCAAGGCCGAACGTGATGCCCTTTGGATCGCGCCCAACGATCCTGGTCGAAATGGTTCGGTTCGGGCGGGCAGTTGATCGCAGCTGAGTTGTTAAGGCCATCATGGAAGCAGCTTGTCCAGATCCGGAAGGGCCTTCAGGGTGCCGTACTTGAGCGCAGCCTGCCCGAGAATTTCAGCGGACTCACGGCTAAAGTCCGCCTTGAATCGAGGCAGGACGATCTCGGAGGCAAGCGCAGCATCTATCTGCGTGTAAGTCGGAATGATTTTGCGGACCTTGTCAGGGTTCTCCTGGGAAAATTCGAGCGACTTCGCCATTGCGCGGGCAAATTTGTCCACAAGTTCCGGCTTGTTTTTAACAGTGTCCCCGCTGGTGAAATAGCCGGAAACATCCATCTCAGGATGCACGGCGACGTAGTTCCAGTCGAGTGCCCGGCCGCCGGACTGCAGGGCCTTGGTGAGGAACGGCTCCACGACGAGCGCAGCGTCTATCTGCTTGTTTTGCAATGCGACCATCGCTTCCTGGACTGGGACCTCGACGAAATCGAGCGACGCCCCGTCCCCTCCGGCAGCATCGACTGCGTGACGAATGGTCGTGTCCCCGATATTCGACAGCAGGTTGGACGAGACCTTCAGCCCATCGAGTTGATCGGCGGAAGTCAGAGGGGAATCTTCCATCACAACGATCGCTGCAATGTCTGCACCCGGCTTTCCCGTGCTGGTGGCGCCATTGGTAACGAATTTCAGGTCCAGTCCCTGCCCTTGGGCCGCGAACATGCTGATGATGTTAGAGAAAGCGAAATCGTACGTGCCGCTGACGACACCCGGGACAGAAACAGCCCCGCCGGTGACGCTCTCGATGGTGACGTTGAGGCCTTCATCTTCGAAGAAGCCTTCCGCTACCCCGAGGTGAAGTGCGGCCGTATCAGCGATGGGGATGGCCGCCACGGAAACGTCGGTCAGTCCCCCCGTACTGTCAGCAGGGGCACCGCCGCCGCACGCCGTGAGCGTGCTTGCCGCCAACACCGCGATGGAAATGAGCTTGAGTACCTTCACTAGTGTCTCCTGATCGTCATCGGTCGCGGGAGCAGGTCCCCGCCGGCATTAATGCCGTGGGCGCTTGTGGCTGGGTCCATATGGTCTTGCATTTCCAAATTAAGGGCTTCGGACTGGGTGAGCCGCGGGTCTGCGCTCAGGTTCGTGTAAGGCCGAAGAGCCTTAAGACGCTGGCCCTTGGTTCGGTTGATTCCCTACGAAACGAGTCGTCGTGCTTGTCATCGTTGACCTCGCGTTCGAATCATCAGAAATCAATGTCGCATGCACATTTTGACCGTCTGGAAGGCTAAGCCGCGACTGTTTCTCATGTGTACAAACCAAACCTTAGGGCGGCTGAACTGGGGAAGTCAAGGGCTAGATAAAGCCAACTTCTGGTACACATACTAGGTGTGCGCGCGTATAATGGGTCTACGAACTAAATCTCCTGAGGACGTACAGAACACGGCGCGGCTCCAATCCGGCATGTCGCTGACAATCCCGGCACAGCCCCTGGGCCTCGCACCCGGCCCAGGAGTTCCCTTAGGGTTGTCCTAACAATAACCAAGCAGAGGTACTGCATTTTCGGTCCTCACGCCGCGCCCGCATTACCCAAGAGCAAGCCGGCGCCGAGAAGCCTTTCGGCGGACGTCGCCGGGACTGCGAATGTAGGAAGTCGCCCGTCTTGCCGGTGTCAGCGTCGAGTACTGCATGCGTAGATCCTCTCGACACGATATTCAAGCGCATTCGCCATGACATCGTGGGCGCTCCCTCGGAATGCTTCGGCCCCACTCCCTTAGGTGCGTTTCTCGGCGATTGCTACGCGCAATGGGACGATAGCCCGGGCATCTGTTCGGTGGCCTGAGCAGCAGCATCTAGGGTCGGCGGTACAGCCGACCCCGAAACTTTACTGAACCACAAAGTTCAGTTGAAGCACACCCAAAGCTGACACACGGTTCCCTGGCTGGTCCCCCGAGCAACCGGAATTGATCCACGTTTGAACGAGAAGTTCGGTCCGCCCGCCCACAGCCCGGGATAATTCTCATAGGTTATCCACCACTACTGCTGCCAGAGAGCTACCCCAACGGCTCCTACTTCCAGCCGTGAATAAGCTGAATTGACCCCAGCCATGGACGGATCAGAGTCGCCACCAGTTCCGGGCCGCGTGATCGGCAAGCCCGGGTTTGCCCGGCCGAGGCAGGTTGACGAAAGGTTCACTATCAGCCTGGAATTGTCGGGCGCCGACACCCGAACCTCCTCCCCCGCGGCTTAGGCGTCTGGACGGCTAGTCATTCATAGGGTTTCCACTCAGCGGGAAGCTCTTATTGCCACGGCGTGGGTGAAGGAGCAAGGTTGCAGCATGACGAAGTTGCAGGCAGCAGCGAACCAATATGGGCAGGATGTCTCAGCCGGCATTGATGCGCAACCGGCCGGTGTGGTCGCGATGGAGATGGAATTCGCGGCTGTGTGGGAACTCGCAGCTCCTTTGCTTCGTGTGCGGGATAACGATGCCCACACGCTTTACGCCTTCGGACTGGCCCGGGCAATGCTGGACGCGCACGAAGAGGCGGATGCCGCCATTGTTCTTCCCGCGATCATGCTGCATGATATCGGCTGGTCCCAAGTGCCGCCGTCGGACGTCCTGCTGGCGATCGCGCCGGGCGGCGGCAGGCCGGACCTGGTCTTGCTGCATGAGAAGGAGGGCGCCCGGCTCGCTTCCGAAATCCTCAAGGAGTGCGGCTACACCGAGGCGAAGATCCCGGCCATTTTGAACATCATAGACGGACACGACTCCCGGCGTGAGGCACTTTCCATCGAGGACGCAATCGTCAAGGACGCGGATAAAACCTGGCGGCTCAGCCCACACGGCATCGACACTGTAATGGACTGGTTCGGATTGGACCGCGGGCAGGCGCTGCGGTTGTGCAGCCAACGTGTCCACGGCTACCTGTTCACCGCCGAAGCGAAAGCTATGGCGCGGGCGCTTTCCGCGCTCGAATCGGTCACCCTCTGGCCGCAACGGCAGCGCCTTTTCAACGCCAGTCCGGGCACGGACCTGCCGCGCGTCTAGACTCTAATCCGATCGCCGACGGGCGCATCAGGAATGGGGAGGTCAGCATGGCCGGCGGCAGCCGAGAACCTGGGCGCACCGTGACGTCGAAGGTTTTGGCCATCCTGGAAGCCTTTGAGAACTCGCGCGGCGCCCTGAGCCTGAGCGATATCGCGTCAAAGTCCGAATTGCCGCTAAGTACGACGCACCGGCTGGTCAATGAACTGACGGACTGGGATTTCCTTTCTCGCGAGCCCAACGGCCGCTACCAGCTGGGCATCCGGTTGTGGGAACTTGCCCAGAACACCGGACGGCAGCTTCGCGATGCCGCCCGCCCCTACGTCCAGGACCTCTTCTCCCTGACCGGCGAGACCGCGCATCTGGCTATCCGCGCAGGACATGAAGTCCTTTACATTGACCGGGTCTACGGTTCCAAACGCGTACCCCGCGCCTCCCGCGTAGGAGGCCGCCTTCCAATTCATGCCACGGCCGTCGGGAAGGTCATCCTCGCGTTCGAGGACGACTGGGTCCGCGACGCATACCTGAACCGTGACCTGGAACGGACCACTGCCCACACCCACATTGACCCCCGACGGTTCGCCGAAGAGCTTGTCCAGATCCGGGAGCAGGGCTACGCCACCACGCTGGAGGAGGTGCGGCTGGGCTCATGCTCCATCGCCGTCCCGGTCTTCCACACGGGCCGGATCGGGGCCTCTATCGGTTTGGTGCTGCCCACGTCGCATGCCTCCACGATGACCAGGCACCTTCCCGTCCTTAAGGGGATATCGGCACAGATCGAGCGGGCCACTGCGCGGATTCCGCTGGAGACGCTGATCGGCGTGCATCGTGGGTCTTAGGACTGACGGAAACTCCGGGCGCTACCCGCGTGACTTTTCTTGTCGCTACCATTCGGTCACACAAGCGCGCCATGGAAGAGACCTGCAGGAAGGTACCTCGAGTCCCAAATGGAACGAGCGACGACGGCCGACCAGGGGCGGCGTACATCATTTCCACTCAGTGGAAGTCGAAGCTGTTCAATGGGCGGTGATGTGGACCACACTGGAACCTGAGAAGCCCCGGATGCCATGACGGTGCCGGGCGGCGTCAATCAATAGGAGTCCAGATGTCATCGTCGACAGACACGGCCGGCCGCTGTCCCTTCGGCTACGGCGCCGAAGCCCCTGAGGGGCATCACGGCTACGAGCCCTTCCAAATGAAGGACCCCTTCACCGCCTACGCCGAGCTGCGGACCGAACAGCCCGTCATGTTCGATGAGCGTGTGGGCCTCTACATCGTCTCCCGTTACGACGACATCAAGGAGGTGTTCGAGAACTGGGAAACCTTTTCCAGTGAAAACGCCCAAGCCCCGGTCCGCGAACGCGGCCCCGCCGCGAAGAAGATCATGGAAGAAGGCGGCTTTACCGCCTACTCAGGCCTGTCCGCGCGCCGCCCGCCGGAGCACACCCGCATCCGCACCGTAGTCCAGAAGGCCTTCACCCCCCGCCGCTACAAAGCGCTGGAGCCCTTCATCCGGGAGAACGTCGTGGCCCTCATCGAAAAGATGCTGGCCAGACCCGAACGCCGCGGCGACCTTGTCAAAGACCTCGCCTACGACGTGCCCACCATCACCATCCTGACCCTGATCGGCGCGGACGTCTCCCAAGTTGATACCTTCAAGCGCTGGTCCGACTCCCGCGCCGCCATGACCTGGGGCGACCTGACCGACGAGGAACAGATCCCACACGCCCACAACCTCGTGGAGTACTGGCAGGAATGCCTCCGTCTGGTCAGGGTTGCGCACGAGCAGGGCGGCGACAACCTCACAAGCGACCTCGTGAAAGCGCAGCAGGACGGTGCTGAAATCTCGGACCACGAGATCGCCTCCGTGCTTTATAGCCTGCTCTTCGCCGGACACGAGACCACCACCACCCTGATCTCCAACGCACTGCGCGAGCTCCTGGCCCGCCCCGAGCAGTGGCAGCAGTTGGTCGGCGATCCCAAGAAGATCCCCGCAGCGATCGATGAAGTCCTCCGCTACGCCGGCTCGATTGTCGGGTGGCGCCGCAAGGCCTTGAAGGACACCGAGGTGGGCGGCGTGGCCATCGAGGAAGGCTCCCAGCTGTTGCTCCTGATGGGCTCGGCCAACCGCGACGAGAGCAAGTTTGAAGCCGGGGAGGACTTCGACATCTCCCGCCCCAACGCCCGGGAGCACCTCTCCTTCGGGTTCGGTATCCACTACTGCCTGGGCAACATGCTCGCCAAGCTCCAGGCAAAAATCGCGCTCGAGGAAGTCGCCCGGCTCGCCCCGGAGTTGCAACTCGAGGATCCGGACGGCATCGCCTTCCGCGAAAACCTTTCCTTCCGTGTCCCCGAGACCGTTCCTGTCAGTTGGAAGGCCTAACCACCATGCAAAGCAACGAATACATCCAGTTCTTCGACGGCGGCATCGAGCCGAAGCTTGAAAACCTCGGCGGCAAGGGCGCATCGTTGGTCACTATGACCTCCGCGGGTATGCCCGTCCCGCCCGGCTTTGTGGTCACCACCGCGCAGTTCGATGCGTTTATGCACGAGGCCGGCATCACGGCCAAGATCAACCAGCTGCTCAAGGACCTCGACGCAGAGGACATGAACCAGGTGGACGAGATTTCCGCGGCCATCCGCGAGGACATCTGCTCCCGGCCTGTCCCGCAGGCCATGCGCGAGCTCACGATCAATGCCTACGAGTCTCTGATGAACCGCTTCGAGAACCCGGTTCCGGTGGCCGTACGGTCCAGCGCCACCGCAGAGGACCTGCCGGACGCCTCCTTCGCCGGCCAGCAGGACACCTACCTGTGGCTCGACGGCGTCAGGGCAGTCACCGAGCACATCCGCCAGTGCTGGGCCTCGCTCTACACCTCCCGCGCCATCATTTACCGACTCAAGAACAAGATCCCGGACGAGGGCCTGTCGATGGCCGTGGTGGTCCAGAAGATGGTCAACTCCCGCGTCTCCGGCGTCGCCATCACCATGGACCCCACCAACGGGGACCGCTCCAAAATCACCATCGACTCCTCCTATGGGGTAGGAGAAATGGTGGTCTCAGGCCAGGTCACCCCGGACAACATCGTCCTGGACAAGGTCACACTCGCCGTCGTCACAGAACACCTCGGGGACAAGCACGCCGAACTGGTCCCGGACGCCGGTGCCAGGCGCCTCATTGAACGCGAGGTCGACGACGAACGCCGCAGCCGCCGCAGCCTCACCGACGCGGAACTCATGGCTGTCGCGCAAATGGCCAAGCGGGCCGAGAAGCACTACAAGTGCCCGCAGGACATCGAATGGGCCCTCGACGCCGATCTTCCGGACGGCGAAAACCTGCTGCTGCTCCAGTCCCGCCCGGAAACCGTCCACTCCTCCAAGCCGGCCGCACAGGCCACGGCCACTACCAGCGGCTACTTCGGTGGGTTGTCCACACCGGCGTCCTCCGGTTCCGCAACAGGATCCGCCCCGTCAACCGGCGGTTTCAGCCTCGGAAGCATCACAGCCTCGCTGCTCAAACCCTCCGTCTAAGCCGTCTCAGCACAAGAACACCAGCAAGGCTCCGCCCACCAGGCTCACCGCCGAGCCCTATCGAAAGGACCGCCATGTCCCTGAAGTCCTTCCCCAAACCCTCCGAGCTCGCGGTCCCCGCCGGCGCCGAGGGCTGGGAAAAGATCTACCCCTACTACCTGGTCTTCCAGGACAAGCTCAAGGAGCAGGAAGACGCCAAGTTCTGGTTCTGCGACAGCCAGCACTGGCCCACGGTCTTCAAGCCCTTCGAAACCATCGGCGGCGAATTCGCGGTCAAGTGCCTGGGCCAGTACAACGCCCGGCACCTGATGATCCCCAACGCCAACGGCATCGAGTTCCGCATCCACCTGGGCTACCTCTACATGTCGCCCATCCCGGTGCCGGAGGACCAGATCGCCGCGCGTGTTCCCGAGTTCGAGCAGCGCGTGGGCCACTACTTCCAGAACTGGGAGCAGCTGCTCAAACAGTGGCACGTCAAGGTCAAGGGCACGATCGCCGAGATGGAAACCATTTCCTTCCCGAAGCTCCCGGAGATGGTCCCCATGGAGGACGTCACCTCCGGCAAGGGCAAAGACGGTTCCGAGAAGCTGCTGGAAAGCTACGACCGGCTCATCCAGCTCGCCTATCAGAACTGGCAGTACCACTTCGAATTCCTCAATTTGGGCTACATCGCCTACCTGGACTTCTTCAACTTCTGCAAGCAGGTCTTCCCCAACGTCCCGGACCAGTCCATCGCCACCATGGTGCAGGGCGTGGACATGGAGCTGTTCCGCCCGGACGACGAGCTGAAGCAGCTCGCCAAACTCGCCGTGGAACTGCAGCTCCAGGGACACTTCGGCAACACGGACGACGTCGATGCCACCCTGGGTGCCATTGCCTCGGCTCCCGGCGGGGAACAGTGGATTGCCCAATACGAGAATGCCAAGGATCCCTGGTTCAACTTCACAGTGGGCAACGGCTTCTACGGCCACGACAAGTACTGGAACGAGCACCAGGAAATCCCGCTGGGCTACATTGCGGACTACATCCGCCGCGTGGACGAGGGCCAGGAAATCATGCGCCCGGTCGAGGCCCTCATCGCCGAACGCGACCGCATCATCGAGGAATACCGCGATCTGCTCGAAGGCGAAAACCAGGCCATCTTCGACGCGAAGCGCGGCCTCGCCGCCACCGCCTACCCCTACGTTGAAAACCATAATTTCTACATCGAGCACTGGACCATGGGCGTTTTCTGGCGCAAGATCCGCGAACTGTCCCGCATGCTCCAGGCCGAGGGATTCTGGACCGAACCTGACGACCTGCTCTACCTAGGCCGCAACGAAGTCCGGGACGCACTCTTTGACCTGGTCACCGGATGGGGCGTCTGCGCCAAGCCCATCGGCCCGGACTTCTGGCCGGAGGAAATCGAGCGCCGCCGCGGCATAGTGGACGCGCTGAAGACCGCCCGCCCGGCCCCGGCCCTGAACACCCCGCCGGAGTCCATCACCGAACCCTTCACCCGGATGCTCTGGGGTATCACCACCGAGCAGGTCCAGCAGTGGCTGGGCGCCGGCGAAGAAGTGGAAGGCGGCGGACTGCGCGGCATGGCCGCATCCCCCGGCGTGGTCGAAGGCCTGGCCCGGGTGATCACCGACGCCGACCAGCTCTCCGAAATTCAGCAGGGCGAGATTTTGGTGGCAACCGTTACGGCACCGTCCTGGGGGCCGATCTTCGGCAAAATCAAGGCCACCGTCACGGACATCGGCGGCATGATGAGCCACGCTGCCATCGTGTGCCGGGAATATGGCCTGCCCGCCGTCACCGGCACCGGTTCCGCGTCCACCACCATCAAGACCGGCCAGCGGCTGCGTGTGGACGGCACCAAGGGCACGGTGCAGATCCTCGACGCCGAGGACGAACTGCTGGTGTCCGGCCCCGGCGCCCACAGCCACAGCCATGTCTGAGGTGAACATGCCTGCAGCAGGACCAGATACAGGAAAGACTGTCCTGATCACCGGTGCCGCCGGCGGGCTGGGCCGGGCGTTCGCGCTCGGCTTTGCAGGCCGCGGCTACCGCGTGGCGGTAGCGGACATTAACCTCGAGGGTGCCGAACAGACCGCCAAGCTGGTCCGCGAAATTGGCGCCGAGGCGGCGGCGTTCCCCGCCGACGTCACCAGTGTGGACTCCACCGAGGACCTTGCGAGAAGCTGCGCGGACTTTGGGAACGGGAGCATCGACGTCGTCCTTAACAACGCAGCGGTGTACGCGACGGTGACCCGCACCGCGTTCGAGGACATTGACCCGGCCGAATGGGACCTGGTGATGAATGTGAACCTCAAGGGCCCCTGGCTGGTCACCCGCGCTGCGAGTCCGTACCTGCCGGAGGGCGGCCGGGTCATCAACCTCTCCAGTGCCACGATTTTCAGCGGCTCAGAACAGTGGCTGCACTACGTCGCCTCCAAGGGCGGAGTGGTGGCCATGACCCGGGTCATGGCCAAGGAACTCGGGCGCAGGGGAATCACGGTCAACGCGATCGCCCCCGGCTTCACCCTCACCGAAGCCAGCTACGGGCTCATGGACAATGCCGAGAACTACGGCGTGGACCGCGGCGCCATTAAACGGGCCAGCCAGCCCGAGGACATCGTCGGGGCTGCGCTCTTCCTCGCCGGACCGGACAGTTCGTACTACACCGGCCAGACCATGGTGGTGGACGGCGGCCGGCAGTTCATCTGACCAGCCTGCTTAGCTGACCAGCCATTCCAACGCTAACCAACATCAACCCTAAGGAGGACCAATGCCAACGGTTCACTTCACTGACGCCGAAGGCGCCGTCCGCGACGTCGAGGGCAACGTGGGCGACTCGGTCATGGAAACCGCGGTACGCAACGGCGTCCCCGGAATCGTCGCCGAGTGCGGCGGCTCGCTGTCCTGCGCCACCTGCCACGTCTTCGTCCGCGAGGACTGCGTCCCCCAACTCCCGCCCATGGAGGACATGGAAGACGAAATGCTCTACGGCACCGCCGTTGACCGCGAGGACAACTCCCGGCTGTCCTGCCAGCTTCGCCTGACGGACGGGATCGAACTGTTCGTCACCACCCCGGAAACCCAGGTGTAGCCGTGAACACGCAAGCAGTGGAACAGCCAGCCAGCGCCACAACCGTCCCCACCAGGACCGGGCTCCTGATCATCGGCGCGAGCCAGTCGGGCGTCCAGCTTGCGGTGTCCCTTAGGGCGTTGGGCTTCGACGAACACATCACGCTCCTCGGGGACGAGGACCACCGGCCGTACCAGCGGCCGGCGCTGTCCAAGGAGTTCCTGCAGGGCACCGTGGAAAGCGAATCCCTGATTTTCCGCTCCAACGAGTACTGGGCCGAGCACAACGTAGACCTGGTCAAGGGCGAGTACATCGTCCGGATCGACAAGGAGGCGGACGGTTCCGGGGTGGCGCACGCGTCCTCCGGCCGGGAGTTCCCCTTCAAGCGGCTGGCCCTCACCGTTGGTGCCAGTGCCCGGAAGCTGGAAATTGACGGCGGCGAGCTTGACGGCGTGCTGTACCTGCGCAATGCCGACGACGCCCTGGCGCTCAAGGCCAGGGTGGGCAACGCCACGGACGTGGTGGTGATTGGCGGCGGATTCATCGGCCTTGAAGCCGCGTCCAGCCTGCAGAAAATGGGCAAGAACGTCACCGTCCTGGAATTCGGGCCGCGGCTGGTCGGCCGGGCGGTGGGGGAAGAGACTGCCGAGTACTTCCTGCAAGCGCACCGCTCCCGCGGTTTGGATATCAGGCTCAACACGAGTGCTGCGCGCTTTAAGGCGACCGACGGCGGGGCCAGTGTCGCGGCCGTCGAGCTCCAGGACGGCACGGAGCTGCCCGCCCAGATTGTCCTGATCGGCATCGGCGTCATCCCCAACACCCAGCTGGCCGAACAGCTGGGCCTGGCCGTGGACAACGGCGTGGTGGTTGACCGCTTCGCACTCGCTTCGGATGGAACCACTGTTGCCGTGGGAGACGTGGCCAACATCCCCAACCCCGTCCCCGGCTCCGAGCCCGGCGAACGGATCCGGCTGGAAAGCGTTAACAACGCCATCGAGCACGCCAAGGTGGCCGCCTACTCACTCACCGGCCGGCGCGAGGAATACGCCGGCATCCCATGGTTCTGGTCCAACCAGGCCGACCTCAAGCTGCAGATCGCGGGGCTCTGCAACGGCTACGACCAGACCGTGCTCCGACGCGACGATGACCGCGGAAAATTCAGCGTCCTCTACTACCGCCAGGGCCGGATCATCGCCGCCGACTGCGTAAACGCGCCGCTGGACTTCATGGCCGTGAAAAACGCCCTCGCCAAGGGCCAGAACATCCCGGCCGACGCCGCGGCGGACCCCGCCACGCAACTCAAAACCATCACCACGGACAGCTAACTGCACTCAGACAGTAGGTTGGCACACCCGAAGGAGCATTATGAGCACCCCCAAGACTCCGGTCGCCCCAGCGGGCCCCACCGCTGAACCGGCGGACTTTCCGGCCGACGCCTTCGCCGCGGAATACAGCGTCCGGCCCGTTCCCGCCGCCGGGCCGGTGGACACCACCCCCATCTGCAACACCCCCGCCGCCCTTGAGGAGCTCGACGCGCTGTGGAAGACCGTTGTCCAGGAAACCCGGACGCGCGGCAACGACATCCACCTGCCAATCTCCCTGGCCTACGCCGAACGGCTGTGCCGGGCATACCCGGACGCCGACGCCGAACTGGTGCGCGTGGCCACCCTGCTGCACGACACCGGTTGGGCCCACGTCGATGAATCCCGCATCATCTCCGAGGGGTTCACCGGTGACTGGCGCAAGGCCACCATCCGCTACGAGCACGAACAGCAGGGCTGCAAAGTTGCGCGCCGGGTACTCCCGGACCTGGGCTATTCCGCGGAGTTCGTGGAACGTGTCTGTGGAATCATCGACGGTCACGACACCCGGCAGGTGGCCCGGTCCCTGGAGGATGCTCTGATGCGGGACGCGGACCGGCTGTGGCGTTTCGACCGCGCTGGCATCTCGCTGGCGTCCTCGTGGTTCGCCATGGACCCGGCCACCTACACCGACAGGCTGGCCACCGAAATCGTGCCCGAACTCATCACCCAGGCTGCCGTGGACATGGCGACGGCCGACCTCAACCGTTCCAACGCCCTGCTCAAGACGGGAATAATCCGATGACCTCCGCCACCCACGATGCTCCTGCACTGGCTGCCCGGGAAGGGCTGTCCCTGCCGCACACACATGTGGACACCATCTTCGTCGACGGCGCCTGGCAACCTTCGCGGGGCACCGGCCGGAACCCGGTGACCGACCCAGCCACGGGCGAAGTGTGGGGCTCGGTACCGGACGGAACGCCCGAAGACGTGGACGCCGCCGTCGGCTCCGCCCAGCGCGCGTTCGAGGGGGCGTGGCCCCGGCTGACCCCGTCTGAGCGGGCTGCCTACCTGCTGCGGATTGCCGACGAAGTCGAGAAGCGATCCGAGGTGCTGTCCCTCACCAACTCCCGCGAAAACGGCTCGCCGGTCTCCGAATCCGCTGGCGCGGCGGCCAACGCGGCAGGCATCTTTCGGTACTTCGCCACCCTCGCCGAGTACCTCGAACGGGAGGACGTCCGACCGTTCCCCCGCGGGGGTGGTGAGTCCGTGGTCCGGCGTGAACCTCTCGGAGTCTGCGCGCTGATCGCGCCGTGGAACTTCCCCATCAACCTGGTGATCATCAAGCTGGCACCGGCACTACTCGCCGGCTGCACCGTGGTGATCAAGCCGGCATCGCCCACCCCGCTGTCCATCCGCGTGATCATCGATGCGATCGCCGCGGCCGGTGTGCCGGCCGGCGTGGTCAATCTTGTCACCGGGTCCGGCCGGCTCGGGGATGTGCTGGTGAAGCACCCCGGCGTGGCCAAAGTGGCGTTCACGGGTTCGACGCCGGTGGGCCGCAAAATTGCCGCGGCCTGCGGTGAGCTGTTGCGGCCGGTCACGCTGGAACTGGGCGGAAAGTCCAGCGCCATTGTGCTGCCCGACGCTGACCTGGATGCCATGTCCGAGGTCCTCATCAAGTCCTCGATGCGCAACACCGGCCAGACCTGCTACATCTCCACCCGGATCCTCGCTCCGGCAAGCCGGTATGACGAGGTGGTTGACATGGTCACGACCACCATCGCCGCCGGGAAACAGGGTGATCCGCTCGATCCGGACACCGTGTTCGGCCCCTGCGCCACGGAGTCCCAGTACCGGACCGTGCTGGAGTACGTGGACTCGGGGTTGGCCGAAGGAGCCCGCGCCACCACAGGCGGCCGCGCCGCGACTTTGTCCGGGGGCCTGGAACACGGCTACTTCGTGGAACCCACGGTATTCGCCGACGTCACCCCGGACATGCGGATCTCCCGCGAGGAGATCTTCGGACCGGTGATCTGCATTCTTAAGTACGACGACGTCGATGAGGCTGTGGCGTTGGCCAACAACACCGAGTTCGGACTGGGCGGGCTGGTGTTCGGCTCTGACCCTGACGCTGCGATGAACGTTGCGGACCGCATGGACACCGGCTCCGTGGGCCTGAACTTTTTCGCCTCCAACCATGCCGCACCGTTCGGCGGTCGGCACGACTCCGGACTCGGGACGGAATACGGGATTGAGGGTCTCAACGCGTACCTGAGCTACAAGTCCATTCACCGTCGTGTGTAATGCAGTCGCCGCGAAAGCCCCGGCAATGTACGCCGGGGAACCTGGGGCAGCGCGCTCAATGGACCTCCGGGTCCGCGGCTCCGCGCCAACAACCGCCTTATCGCGGTCCCGCAGGGCTGATGCTCTCGCATCTGCTGGCGAAGTCGGGCATCGAATCCACCGTCCTCGAAATTCCGAGCCGCCGGGAGATCTCCGAAACTGTCGGTGCAGGCATCCTGGAACACGGGACAGTTGACATGGTCCCGCTGCCGCTCACACCGAGGGACAATTCTCATGGGTTATCCACCGCTACTGCTGCTCTGGGAGCTAATCCAGGGGCTCCCAATATCCAGCCGTGGATAACCCGAATTGACCCAACTGTGGACGGAACAGAGTCACGTAGCGCAGCTTGTCCGAGCCTCGGCAGGTTGACAGCCTGTCAGCGGCGGAGCCAAGGTTTGGATCGGGCTCTGCGCGAAGTAGCCTCACCAGAGTCTTAGGTTTGTTTGTAGGGAGAGGTCTCGGGAAGAGCTGCAGCGGTGCCGAGTTGCCCTTGCTGGCCGTCGCGTCGCCATACTGTTATTGCTCTTTGAGCGGGCGGCCACCGAGGCGGTCGGTGATCCTGCGCGCTGCCGCGGCGCATGCTTCTCCGAGTGCCTGAAGACGGTCCGTGGATACCCGGAACCGGGGGGCCGGGATCAGCACGACGGCGACGACGTCACCGCGGTGGTCGTAAACGGGAGCCGCCAGGCCCACTTCGTCGATGGAGGTTTCCCCGTAATTGACTGCCCAGCCGCGCCGGGTGTCGTCCTGCAGCCTGGCTTCGTACGCCTCGAGGCCGGCGTCGTCAAGGCCCGGGTAGGTGATGGTGCCGCTGCGGAGCAGTTCGCGGACGCGTTCGCCGGGCTGGGTGGAGAGGAAGACCTGCACCGAGGCGCTCATGGCATCGCGGTACCGCGCGCCGAGGGGCGTGGTGTGCTTGATCTGGTGGTGGCTGGCGATCTGCTCCACGCAGATGGCCTCGTCGCCGTTCCAGACCATCAGGGCGCTGGTTTCCCCGGTCTGCTCGGTGAGCCGGCGGAGCACCGGGTAGGCCACGCGGCGTTCTTCCATCTCTGCCAGCAGCGGCCCGGCGACGGCGATCAGCCCCAGGCCCAGGCGGAAACGGCGGGTTTCCGGGTCCCGTTCCACCAGGTTTTCCTGCTCGAAGGTTGCCAGGATCCGGGAGACGGTGCTCTTGTGCATGCCCACCCGGTTGGCGATCTCGGTGACGCCCAGCAGCGGCTCGTCCGCGGTGAAGGTGCGCAGGACGGCGATGGCGTTGACGACGACGGAGGCGCCTTTTGTGTCAGCGCTTCCGTTGGTGCCGTTGCCGTTGGCCGGGGCGTTGAGGTCGCTGGTGTTTTTGGCTGCTGATGGGGTCATGGTAGCCATCATCTTTCCTTATCTTCGGCGGAGACGCCGAAAGCGGCGCCACGTTGACCGCGGCGCCGCTTCGGGTTGTGGCGCCTACGCGCCGATGATGTTGTACTCGGGCCCGAACGGGAACTTGGTGATGTTCTCGGCACTGTCCTCGCCCACCACCAGGATGTCGTGTTCGCGGTAGCCGCCGGCGCCGGGCTGGCCGTCGAGGACAGTGATCATCGGTTCCATTGATACCACCATGCCGGGTTCGAGGACGGTGTCGATGTCCTCGCGGAGCTCGAGTCCGGCTTCGCGGCCGTAGTAGTGGCTGAGGACGCCGAAGGAGTGTCCGTAGCCGAAGGTGCGGTTGGCGAGCAGGCCGTGGCTGATGTAGATCTCGTTCAGTTCGGCTGCGATGTCCTTGCAGACGGCACCGGGCTTGATGAGTTCCAGGCCGCGCTTGTGGACCTCGACGTTGATGTTCCACAGTTCCAGGGAACGGGCGTCCGGTTCGCCGTAGAACAGGGTGCGCTCCAGGGCCGTGTAGTAGCCGGAGGTCATGGGGAAGCAGTTGAGGGACAGGATGTCGTGATCCTGGATTTTGCGGGTGGTGGCCCAGTTGTGTGCGCCGTCGGTGTTGATGCCGGACTGGAACCACACCCAGGTGTCACGGATTTCGGAGTCCGGGAAGGTCCTGGCGATCTCGTGGACCATGGCCTCGGTGCCGATCAGCGCCACTTCGTATTCGGTGATGCCGGCGGTGATGGCGTTGCGGATAGCTTCGCCGCCCAGGTCGCCGATGCGCGCGCCGTGCTTGATGACGTCGATTTCCTCGGCGGACTTGATCATGCGCTGGCGCATGGCC
This sequence comes from Arthrobacter sp. Hb9-2, assembly GCF_059091165.1. Classification (NCBI taxonomy): domain Bacteria; kingdom Bacillati; phylum Actinomycetota; class Actinomycetes; order Micrococcales; family Micrococcaceae; genus Arthrobacter; species Arthrobacter sp. Hb9-2. The sequence goes on from NZ_JBNHGJ010000002.1 coordinate 87,718, forward strand.
GCCTGGGCCACATCCACCAGGGTGGCGGATTCGAAGGCAGCCTGGATCTTGTTGCGGTTGTCCAGCGGCAGGGAGTCGTCTTCGACGCCGAGCCGGCGGACGCTGATGCCGCGGGTGCGCAGGGATTCCTGGATGGCGAAGATGAAGTTGTCCCGGCGCCAGTCCGTGTACACCAGGTTGTCGCCGTAGCTGCGGCGCCAGGGCATACCGGCGTCGATGTTGGCCGTGATGGTGACCGTGTCGTCCTTGGTGACCACCATGGCGTAGGAGCGGCCAAAGTAGGTGAACAGGAAGTCGGAGTAGTACTTGATGGAGTGGTAGCTGGTGAGGACGACGGCGTCCAGGTCCTTTTCTGCCATGATCCGGCGGAGGCCCGCCAGGCGGCGCTCGAACTCAGCATCGGAGAAGGTGAGCTTCTCCTTCTGGCCGTTGTGCAGGACTTTGGTGCGCTCGAGCTCGGCGATGGAGGAGATGTTCTCGGTGGTGGTGGTCATCGTGGTGATGCCTTTCTGTGGTGCGTTTCTTAAGGTGGCCGTTGGTTCGGGAACGCGTTAAGTGCGCATAGGTTGTTGCAGGTGACGCAACCAGGTCGCAATTCTTGTTTCTGTCGTTGAATGCCAGTTCAGAAGCGAGTAACTATTGCCCCAGCCCTAGTTCACCCTTGATATCGGAGGTGAGGGAGTTACGATCTGGTCGAACAGGAGCTTGCCTTTTATGGCGTCTGACCCCGTGGGGGCTGACAGGCAGCCGGTGTCTGGGGTGCGGGCGGTGACAACCGGCAGCCGGTCAAAGCGGGGAAGTTCTGCGGCCGGGTGGTCCACAGCGCGGTCCATGTTCACCAGCGAGGGCATCAAGTGGAGCATGAGTGATGTCTCTAGTACGCCCCCATGCTCAATGTCCCATCCGGGAAAACCCTCCGGGTAGACCTCTGCGAGCGTTGATTCGGAGACATAGTCCCAGTAGGAAAGCAGGAGGACGTACCGATCGTCGCCGTGCTGGATGCCCACGTCTTGGAGGGCGAGGTCGATGCCCTCGTAGAGGAATTGGTAGTTCTCGTAGTGGCCATTGACGAACACGATGTGCCGAACGTTCTGCCTCAGAAGCGAACCGGTCAGGTTTCGTGTCAGGTCGATAAGCGTTGCGGCATCCAGGCTGGTGGTGCCGGGGAGATGGTTTCCGCCGCCGGATTTTTGCTGCGACTTGTACCCGTAAGCGAAGGGCTGGGCTACCAGTGCACCGGTCCGTTCAGCTACTGCCGTGGCAATGCTGGTGGACAGGATGGCGTCGGTACCCATGGGGAGGTGCGGTCCGTGCTGCTCCAAGGCTCCGACCGGAACCAGAACTACTCCTGAACCCTCTGTCAGCCACGTCCTGAAGGTATGGGCATCGGTTTCGGCCATATGGACGCTTGCCGGACCGTTGGTTTCGTATGGTTCCGCGTTCACGGTGGACCTCCTTGTAATGACGGTGTTGAGCCTGGGCTGCTGGGCTGCTGGGCTGCTGCGCCGCGCCAGGCAGGAGTTGAGGACTAGTGGTGGTTGTGGTGCGCGGGCGGCAGCCCAGCATTGTCTACCAGATCGTCCTCTTCGCGGTGGACGGGATCGTTGACTTCCTTCTCAAGCTGCTTGACGTCCTTGTTGCGCTGCCGCAGCCGCCGGATGAGGTTGGCGATCATGAGGAGAATGACGAAGGAGAAGGGGAATGCACCGATGATGGTGCCGGTTTGTACTGTATCCACCACTGCGGTTCCGCCAATTGACAGCAGGATCAGTGCAACGGAGGCGATGCTGACCACCAGGACAACCCGGAACCACGGTCCCGATTTCTTGGGCGCAGAGACGAACTCGGCGAGTGCATAGGTGCCGGAATCAAGGCTGGTCACGTAGTACGTCGCCACGAGGATCGTGGATACCACCAGGAGCAGCCCGCCGACCACAGGGATCATGTTGAGCATGGAGAACAGCCCGCTTGAGGCATTCGCCGCGACATCAGCGGAGATGGAGCGGTCCGAGGCGTCGTCGTAGTAGATGGCGGCCGAACCCAGGATCCCGATCCAGATCATGACGATCAGGGACGGAATGACAGTTACTCCGATAACGAACTCGCGGATGGTCCTTCCGCGGGAAATGCGGGCAATGAAGCCGGCGACGAACGGGGAGAAGGCGATGACCCAGCACCAGATGAAGACTGTCCACCAGCCATTCCAGCTATCCTGCCAGCTTTCCAACGGAGCCGCCGAAGCGGGCGCATCGGTCCAGAAGCTCATCGGGATGAAGTTGTAGAAGAACGAGCCGAAGGTCTCTGAGATGTTGGAGATGATGAAGACTGTCGGTCCGAAGATGAAGACGGCAGCCATCAGGACGATGCTCAGTACCGAGTTCGTTTCGCTGACCCGCTTCATTCCTTTGTTGACGCCAAGGAAGGCGGAAATGGCAGTCAAGCCGCCGAGGCCAACTATGACTGCAATCCACAGTCCGGGCCCGGCCTGCAGGCCGGTGAACGATGACAGGCCCGAGGTGAACTGCAAAGCGGCGAACCCGAATGAGGTGGCCAGGCCGAGGACCGTGGCGATAATGGCGAGCAGCTCGACAATGACGCCTGCGCCGCGCTGCGTCTTCTTGGGCAGGATATCGACCGTAGCTTCCCTGAACGTGAGCGTCTTCCCCAAGTTGTGGTGTGAGTATGCCAGGCAAACGGCCACGACGCAGTACATTGCCCATGCTGTGAGGCCCCAGTGGAAGTATGACCAGACGAGGCCGCCGCCTGCCGGATTTGCACCTGGGGCAATTACCGGGCTTTCATCGCGAAGCATGATGGGTTCGGCCACCGACCAGAAGATCAGGCCGATGCCCTGTCCGCAGGCAAACAGCATGGAATACCAAGCGAACTTACTGTGCTCCGGTTTGGCTTTCGAACCGCCCAGACGCACCTTGCCCACACGGCTGAAGGCCAACCAGCAGCACACTACTACGGCGACGAGCGAGTAGAGGACGAAGAGCCACGTGAAACCGGAGGTGACGAAGGTGCGTAGCTGGCCGATGAGGCCGGCAGCCCCACCGGGGTTCATTGTTACGGCGACAATGAGCCCAATGATCAGGACCGGAGGCAAGATCTTGATGATCGCCCGGTCCAGCGGTGGGGTCACTCGTCCGCGGAAGCGGGGCAACTCCACCTGACGGGACTGCTTGGGCGTCCCCGCCGGGCTGGCAGCCCTGGCTGCATCCAAAACGACATTGGGTTCCTCACCGGTACGGTCAGGAGTTGTGGTTCGGGCGGAATCTTCCTGCTCATGAACGGACATCAGCGTCCCTTTCATTTGACAACCATGCATAGCCAGCTGCGATAGCGGATTAAGAGGGGTGGGAACAAACGCTTGTTGCGTTGGCCGCAACCTTGTTGCACAAGCTTACCGTGCTACCCGTCACAGTCAAGGGCCACCTGAGAGAGTGGCGGGTGAGGTGGGATGGTTCGAGTAGCCTGTTGGTCAGTAGGTTTTCGAGGTCCCTGTCGCGGAGGCTGCCAGGGCCAGGTCCTGGACCAGGTCTCCACGATAAGGCCTCCGGCAGGGACACCTTGAGATAGCGTTTTTCGTTCTGGTCAAGCGGCAACACCACACCTCACTGCACTGCTGCGGTTCGCTCGTGGCGGGGACATCGTGGTTGTGCAAGGCATGGATCGGCTCGCCTGCAAACTTGATGACTTACGTGCCCTCGTCGAAGGCCTGGCCCGAAAGGCGCGCGGGTAGAGTTCGTCAAAGAATGCCCGGTCCTTACCGGGGAGGACTCCCCCATGGCCAACCTCATGCTCTTCGTCATGCGTGCCTTCGCCGAATTCGCGCGTTCCCTGATCAGGGAACGCCAAAGGGAAGGCATCGCCCTGGTTAGACAGTGCGGCGCCTACAAGGGAAGGAAAAAGACCTCCATGCCGGAACGAGCTGCCGAACTGGTCCAGTGCGCCGGCAGCGGTGTTCCGAAAGCAGTCCTTGCCCGTGACTACGGGATCAGTAGGGAGAGGCTCCACCAGTAGCTGTGCCAGGTTCAGCTAGGGGTGCAGCCCGCCCCTCCGGCGTCGCCGTCGTAGTGTTGACAGTCTTACGGAAGACTGATTATGAGCCCGTCCAAACCCTGCGGTGTGGACTCGAAAGAAGGCAAGTTCTGTCTGATCCAGGTTAGGGCTCTGTTGCAATCGTGCCACCCTGCAATGACGCAAATAGGAGGGCGGCTTGATGTCTTCAACCGCGGCCTCTATTCTTTGTGCGTTTCAGAGACTTCAAGACAGGACCGCGTCCACACCTAGGAGATCTATCCTGCCGTGATCCGAACTGGAAGGGACTCGAACCCGCGCAGTACGTTGTGCAGGATGGGCACCGGCGCGCCGTCCGGTTCGATGGTGGATACGCGCTTGAGCAGCTGCTGGAGCACGATTTCCATTTCGAGCCGGGCGATGGGCTGGCCCACGCACTGGTGCAGGCCCATCCCGAAGGCCACGTGGCCGGAGGCGTTGCGGTCCAGGTCGAACTCGTCGGCGTTTTCTCCCCACTTGCGCGGATCCCGGTTGGCAGCGCCCAGGAACACCAGCACCTTTGCACCGGCTGGCAGGTGCACGCCGCCCAGGACGGTGTCCACGGCAACGGTGCGGTGGAACTTCTGGAAGGGGGACTCCAGGCGGAGCGCCTCGTCTACGGCGAACTTTGCCATTTTGGGGTTCTCACGTAGCTTCGCCCAGGCTTCCGGGTACCGCGCCAATACCGAAAGGGTGTTGCCGATGCCGAAAATGGTGGTGTCCACGCCTGCGGAGAGCAGTGCCCGGACTAGCAGCGTCGCCTGTTGTTCTGTGATGAGGCCGTCCTCCACACGCTTCCAGATCTGGGCGCCGAAACCGGTGTCGTCCAGGTTTTCGCGCTGGCAGTTGCGCATCACCGCGGCGGCGTGCTCGTCGCCCTGTGCGAAGGCCTGCTTGAAGATGTAGTTTTCCGGGCCAAAGGCGTTGAACACCATGTTGCCGTACGGCAGCAGGTGTTCACGGCCGACGTCGGGAATGCCGACTGCGTCCGGGAAGACACGCAATGGGTACTTTTCGGCGAGGTCGGTGATGGCGTCGAACCGCTCGCGGCCTGCGAGCTGCTCGGTCAACTCCTCGGCAGGCGGCGTGAAGGGCTCGCGGAGGGCGCGGACGGTGCCGGGGTTGATGACGCCTGTCAGGGCCCGGCGCATCACGGTGTGGATGGGCGGGTCCGATTCGAGGATGCTGGGTGGCCGCCAGCCCGAGTCTTTTCGGATGTCACGCGGCCCAAGGCCGCCGGAGGAGATGTACGTTTCGAAGTCGGTGAGGACCTCGTAGACCTCCTGGTACCCGGCTACGGCGTAGCTGCCCGTGCTCTCGAGGTAGGAGACAGCGCCTGCGTCGCGGAGCCGGCCGAGGAAGGGATAGGGGTCGAGGAGGTTTGCGGTTTCAAAGGGGTCCTCGCCCAGGACATTTGCTTCGTGGGTTGAAACGGTCATCTGGGACACTCCTGGTGGCGAACTTGATGGGGGCGGGCCGGCCAGCGGCCGGATTAGCGCGGGCTGGAAGCGGGCGTAACGGACTGCGGTTCAGAGATCCAGGACCAGTCGCGGACAACCGGCAGCGGCACGGGAAACACAAACCAGCATGATCTCACCGGCTTCACGGTCCTCCTCAGACAGGACTGCGTCGCGGTGCTCGGGCTCGCCGGAGATGATCTGGGTTTCGCAGGTGCCGCACAACCCGTGGCGGCAGGAGGACAGGACGCGCACTCCCACCTCTTCCACCGCTTCGAGGATGGTTTTGTCGATCGTTACCGTCACGGTGGTTCCGGTCCTCGCCAGCTCCACCTCGAAGGGTGCGTTGGCGGCAGCGGCACCCAGGGTGGAGGCGACGAACCGCTCGGTGTGCAAGGCGCCGGGCGGCCAGCCCATGCACCGTTCTTCCACGGCACCGAGCAGCCCGCCAGGGCCGCAGGCATACACCAGCATGTGGGCCCGGGGCATGCCCAGGACCTGGTCCAGGTCCAGCCGGCCCACCTCGTCCTCGGCGACGATGCGGATACGGTCAACGCCGTAGCGGTCCTCCAATTGCTGGGCGAAGGCCATGGTTTTGCGGCTTCGGCCGCCGTAGACCAGCGTCCATTCCTTGCCGGCAGCGTCGGCTGCTTCGAGCATGGGAATGATCGGGGTGATGCCGATTCCGCCGGCAAGGAAAAGGTAGCGGCGGGACTCCCGCAGGGGAAAGTTGTTGCGGGGCGCCGAGATGGCCAGCGGTGTTCCCGGCAACAGCGCGTGCACAGCCTTTGACCCGCCACGGGAATTGGGCACATGCAGCACCCCGATCCGAAGGTGATCCAGCTCTTCCGGTGAGGAACACAGCGAATACTGTCGCACCAGGCCGTCGCCCACATGTACGTCAATATGCGCGCCGGGCTGCCAGGGCTCGAACGGCAGGCCGTCGGCCCGCCGCAGCACCAGGGAGACCACCTGGTCCGCCACAATGTCCGCGCGGTCGACGACGACGTCGATGGTGGCTCCTGCAGATGCAGTCATGAGGTCTTCACTTCCTTTGGAAAGGCCCGCCTGGACGACGGTCCCTTTGCCGGGCATCCGGCCTTAATTACGGCTTACTTGAGGTTAGGTGTTCCACAACACAACCGCGGCGCCGCTTTCCGTCCAACGGAAAGACTGGGCAGAACAAACGGGAACTCGAGCGCTCCTATTGCGGCAGGTGCTCCACGCCCAGCCTCCGGGCTATGCCCCGGGCGGCAATGTTGAGCACAGGAACCACGCTGCCGACCGGGGCGGGACGGCTCCGGGTGACAATGCCCAGCGCCGCCGCCAGCTGTTTGTTGGGCAGGAACACCGGGACGGCCAGGCCGTAATTGTCCGGACCCGCCTCCTCCTCGGTAGTGGCATAGCCGAGTGCCCGCACCCGCTCGATTTCGGCAGCGAGCGTGGCGGGGCTGGTAATGGTGTGAGGGGTGTGCGGCTCCAGCCGCTGCGAAACGGCGGTAAACAGCTCCTTGGCCCCGTAGGCCAGCATGATTTTTCCAGCAGCACTCACATGGAGCGGCAGGCGTGCGCCAACCCGCCGGAACGGCTGGCCCGCTCCCGTACCGGACATCCGTTCCACCAGCAGGACCTCCTGCCCGTCCAGGATGAACAGGTTCACCACATTGTGCGTCACGAAGAGGACGTCCTGCATGAAAGGGGCGGCCACCTCGGCGATGTTTTGCTGCGCAGGGGCCAGCAGGCCAAGGCGCCAGATCCGCTGCCCCACACGGTACCCGTCATTGGCCTTCTCCAGTCCTCCCCATGCCACCAGTTCGCCGGCCAGCCGGTGCGCGGTGGTCACGGGAAGGCCCGCACGGCGGGCCATGGCACTGAGGCTTTGCACGGAGTGCTCAGCGTCGAAGGTCCCGAGCAGGGCCAGTGCGCGGGACGTGACACTCGCCGCCTGCTGAGCGGAAGCACCGCCGTCGGCAGCTTTGGAGGTTTTGGATCCGGGTATTGAAGCGGGGCGGCGGGCGGTCCGGCCGCTGGGGGCAGCGTTAGCCATGGATCACCCTTCTGAGCGCTGGAGGCAGCGGCGCATCATTGACGCCGCCCTTCCCGTCATTTTAAGCCCAACACCGGACCCTCCCTGCATGCGCAAGAGAGGGCCCGGCGCCGGGCCACAGAGAGGTCCTCAGTTGGCGGTGGTGGCGAGGATTGAACCGCGGTAAGCACCTAGGCCGCCGTCCACGCGGATGTCCGAGCCGTTCACCCAACCCGACTCGGGGCGTAGCAGGAAGTCAATGACAGATGCGACGTCGTCGGGCTCGCCGAAGCGGCCCAGCAGTGCGCCTGCACCCTCCACCTTGTCCCGTCCGTGGTCCTTTTTAAAGTCCTCGAGGATGGGCGTGGCTACTGGCCCGGGGCTCACGCTGTTGACCCGGATGCGCTGCGGCAGCAGTTCGGCGGCCAGATGCTCCGTCAGGAAGCGGACGCACTGCTTGGAAAAAAGGTAGGACTCCTCCGTGATGTCCCCGTCACCGGCAACCGAGTCCAGCGCTCCTGCCTGATCCGTGGCCAGCGCGAACGCGGCGCACTTGGCTTTCACCTCGCGCCACTGGACGGCAACGCTGGAAGCGAGGTTCACGACGGCGGTTCCCTCACCGAGGAGCGGGGCAAGTGCCCGGACCAGCCCGCGGACGCCGAAGACGTTGACGGACAGCACTGTGCGCCAGGGCGCCGTGCCGGGGACTCCTGCGATGTTGGCCAGGCCGGCGATGCCATGCGGTGCTGCGGCGGAGACTGCGGCGGCGGCGGCGTCGAGGCCCGCCTGGCTGGAAAGGTCAGCCTGCACAAAGGTGCCGCTGAAGCCGGTGGGCGCGTTGCGGTCGATGCCGATCAGCGGCACCCCGCGGGCGGACAGAATCTGAGCCGTCCGGGCGCCGATGCCGGATGAAACCCCTGTAAGGACGATGGGCAGCTGTTCTTGGGACATGGGGACTCCTCATTGGGTGCGTCACGTGCTTCACTCCATACTGGCAAGCCGGACAGATCCCTCGCCCCGGTCTTTCCGTTAGACGGAAAGGTCGCGGCGGATTGTGGCGGGTGCCATAAGACTTGGGTAAGAATTCCATTCCCGCCGAAAGGACAGGCCATGACGGCAAACCACTACCAGGTCCTGGACCCGGCCACGCTTGAGCTCGTAGGGCACGCCCCGGAAAACACCGGGGACGATGTTGAGCAGGCCGTTGCGGCCGCCCGCCTGGCTGCCTCGCGCTGGGGAGCCGACCGCGAGGCCCGCCGCGCCGCCCTGCGTGCCGGAGCCGCCCTCATCCGCCGTGACCTGGATTCCTTGGCCACTCTGCTTTCCCGTGAGCAGGGCAAGCCCAAGGCGGAGGCTGCGGGTGAGTTCACCGTGGCGGCAGGACTTTTTGAGTACTATGCGGAACTGGGATGGGACGAAACCGAGCCCCTTGCACCACGGGCTGACAGGACCCTTGAGGTCCAGTACCGGCCGGTGGGCATCGTTGGCACCATCACGCCGTGGAACTTTCCCATCTCCCTGCTCTGCGTGAAACTTTCCCCTGCGCTGGTTGCCGGCTGCACCGTGATCGCGAAGCCCTCCCCGTCCACGCCCCTGTCCACCATCGCACTGGTCAACCTGCTCAATGAGGTCCTGCCCGCGGGAGTGCTGCAGGTGCAAACCAGTTCACGGCGGACGGTCAATGTTGCCTTGAGCACCTCTCCCGGCATTCGCAAGATCTCTTTCACCGGCTCCACCGAAGTGGGCATTTCCATGGCCCAGCAGGCTGCCCCTACCGTCAAGCGCGTCACCATGGAGCTCGGCGGAAATGATCCTGCCATCGTGCTCGATGACGCCGACGTAGCCGTTACCGCCCGCGGAATTGTGGGCAGTGCCTTCCGCAACGCCGGCCAGGTCTGCATGGCGGTCAAACGCGTGTATGTTCCGCGCAGCCGCAGCAGGGAACTCGCCGAGGCCATCGCCGCCGAGGCATCCCGGCACGTGCTGGGCCATGGCATTGCGGACGGAACCACCATGGGGCCCATGCACAATGAGTCCCAGCTCAAACTCGTCCATGGCCTCGTTGACTCCGCCGTGGGCGCCGGAGCCCGTATCATCACCGGCGGCAGCCCCGGCTGCGACCTGCCCGGCTACTTCCTCTCCCCCACAGTAGTGATCGACGCCGAGCCAGGCATGGACCTGGTGGAACAGGAACAGTTCGGCGCAGCCCTGCCGATCGTCGCCTATGACAATCTCGCCGAGACAATCAACGCGCTTAACGCCGGACAGTTCGGCCTCGGGGCGTCCGTCTGGAGTCCGGACCAGGAACGTGCGTACGCCACCGCATCACAGATCGAAGCCGGAACAGTCTGGGTCAACCAGCACACCCTGGTGGAACCGGACGCCCCCTTCGGAGGGTGGAAGGCGTCCGGCATCGGCCGCGAACGCGGCCGATGGGGCCTGAAGGAATACCTGGAAACCCGCGTCATCAATGCCCGCCCCCACTCCTGAGCCGCACCAACCCTCCAGAAGGACTTCTTGTGAGCGTCGAACTGATTACCCTTGGCACCGCCGCCGGCCCAGCCATCCGCGGACCGGAAAACGGCATCTCCAGCGCACTGGTCGTGGGAGACGCCTTCTATATGGTGGATTTTGGCATGGGCTGCTCCCGGGCAGCCCACGAGGCCGGGCTGCGCGGCAAGGATTTGGTGGCGGGTTTTGTCACCCACCTGCACTCGGACCATGTGGTGGAGCTTCCCGGCTTCCTGTTGTGGAACTGGGGCAACCCGGTAGAGGGCTTCACCGGCCCGGTTTCGATTGTGGGCCCCGGCAAGGACGCCACCCGCACAGGTGGCGCCGGGCTCTCCGGCACAAGCGAGCTGGTTTCCCATTCCCTGCAGGCCTTCTCCTACGACATCGACATCCGCGTCCACGATGAAGCCCGTCCAAACCTGGCGTCCCTTGTGCGCCCCGTGGACCTGAGCACCCCCGCACATGGAAGCCCGGACGCGGCCCGCCCCTTTGACGTCTACGAGGATGACAGGGTCAAGGTCACCGGCATCCTGGTCGAACACCCGCCGGTGCGCCCCGCACTGGCATTCCGCTTCGACACCGATGCGGGCTCAGTGGTGTTCTCCGGTGACACCGCCGAATGTGAGGCGATGGCTGTACTCGCCAGCGGCGCAGAGGTCCTGGTGCACGAGGCAGTAAACCTGGACTTCTACGCCGGCAAGGGTTTCGCATCGGAATTCCTCAACCACCAGCGGATCGCACACACCGCGCCCGAGGGAGCAGGCCGCGTGGCTGCCGCAGCCGGAGTGGGCCGCCTGGTCCTCTCCCACCTGGCCGGCCGCGCCGAGCCAGAATGGTGGCGCAGCCGGGCCGCGTCAACTTTCGACGGCCCTGTGGACGTCGCCGTCAGCGGCCAGCGTTTCCGGATCGACACACCGGTGCTGGCACCCGCCTAGGGAACCTGAGAAAGAGGATTTCCGCCCCCACCCTGCAGCAAGGACAACTCTTGGAACTGCCGTCGCCCGCAACAGCAATGGATGAGAAAAGGACGACGGGGGACGGAGCCTGGCTTGCCGTCCTCGCCGCGGGCATCGCGGCAGCCATGCATATCTGGAAGCTGCCTGCCGCCTTGGCAGGGATCCAGGCGGATCTGGGCACCACCCTGGTTCAGGCCGGGCTGCTGCTCGGCATCATCCAGCTGGCCAGCGTCGTCGGTGGCCTGGCCACGGCCGTTGGCGGCGAACTGGCAGGCCTCCGCCGGCTCCTGATCACCGGACTGGTCCTGCTGAGCACAGCATCCCTGCTCGGCGCCGCCGCGCCCACCACTGAGTTGCTGATGGCATCACGGACGCTGGAGGGCGCCGGATTCCTGCTGGCCGTCGTCGTCGCCCCTGCACTTATTCGCAAGGTGACCCCGGCCCGGCGGTTGAACGTGGCGCTGGCAAGCTGGGGCGCGTTCCAGGGCCTGGCAACGATGATCGGCCTCGCCGCGGGCGCCCTGTTCCTGCAGGCCGCCGGCTGGCGCGAGTGGTGGCTGGTGATGGCTGTCCTCACGCTCTTGCCGGTGCCGCTGCTGCTGCGCAGGGTACCTCGGGACGCGACTCCGGCCGAGGCCGGGCTGCGGTCCGCGCTCCGGCGCGTCGGCCGCACCCTGGCCATCCGCCAACCCTGGATCACCGGGATGGTCTTCGCCTGTTACACCGCTCAGTGGATGGCAGTGCTCGGATTCCTGCCGTCCATTTACCGCGCGGCCGGCCTGGAAGGGCCGCTTCCCGGCATCCTCAGCGCGGTTGTGGGCGGGGTCAACGCGATAGGGGCATTGAGCGCCGGACCGCTCATCCAGCGCGGCCTCTCCGAACGGAAAATCATCTTTTGGACCTTCCTTGCCATGTCGGCGGCGTCCATGGCGACTTTCGCGGTCAGCTGGGAAAACATCGGTAACGGCACCCTCTTACAGTTCATCCTCATCGCCATCTTCTCCGCCGTCGGCGGCCTTATCCCTGCCGCGGTGACCAGGTACTCCGTTCGCATTGCCCCCGAGGACGGTTCTGTCACCGCCGTGCTGGGGCTGACGCAGCAGATCTTCAACGTCGGGAACTTCCTAGGGCCCATGTTGTTCGCCCTGCTCGCCGCCACCACCGGCGGCTGGGATACGACCTGGTGGCTGACATGCGGACTGAGCATTCTAGGGATGGCCATGCTGGCGCTCCTGGGTGGCCCCGGCGGCGGGACCGCCAAGAGTGCGTGGCACCCCGGAAAGTCGCTTTCCACCCAACGGAAAGATCGAATGTAAGGCCCGTCACACGAGCCTAGAGTCAAGAAAACGCCGCTCCAAACCGGCAAAGACTTCCCCTTCAACGATTGGGCATACCGTGTCTGAAACTCCCCTTACCGGCGCCACGCCGGGCGCCGCGGCCTCCCGCGATCCCCGGACCTGGTCCCGGGCCAAGCGCAACCGCTATGGCTGGTTCATGACGTTCAGCCTCCTTTTCCTGATGATGCTCAGCTGGGCGGACAAAGCAGTCCTCGGCATCGCGGCCGTGCCCATCATGAAAGAACTGGGCATCACTCCCGAGCAGTTCGGCCTTGTGGGCAGCGCCATGTTCCTCACCTTCGGGATCGCCCAGATCGTCGCCGCACCCATCGCCAACAAGGTATCGAGCAAGTGGATCCTGCTGGTCCTGTGCCTGCTGTGGTCCGTGGCCCAGGTTCCCATCCTGCTGTTCGCCTCCCTGCCGGCCCTCTGGGCAAGCCGCCTGCTGCTTGGCGCCGGCGAGGGTCCTCTGGCGCCGGTGCTGATGCACGGCATCTACAAGTGGTTCCCCGAAAAGAAGGGCGCCACCCCGGCCGCTCTTGCCTCATCCGGCGTGACCTTGGGCATTGTGGCCTTCGCACCTGTCCTTGCCTGGGTCATCGGGCAGTTCGGCTGGCAGACGGCCTTTGCACTGCTGGCCATCGTGGGACTGGTCTGGTCCGTCTTCTGGGTCATCGTAGGCAAGGAAGGACCCTACACCAGCCGGAAAGCCGAACAGGAAATCGACGGCATCGCAGCGGAAGAAACTCCCGTCGCAGCAGAGCCCAAGATCCGCTACTGGCGCACCATCCTCTCCCCCAGCTGGATCTTCGCGGTCCTGGCATCCTTCTTTGGCTACTGGACCTTCACCCTGGCCATGTCCTGGGGGCCGGCGTACTTTCAGAACGTCCTGGGCTTCAGCGGACAGCAATCCGGTGCCATGATCGCGCTGCCCGCTGCTTGGGGAGCTATCGCCACAGTGGGCCTCAGCGCCCTGACCCAGCGCCTGCACATAAAAGGCGTTCCCACCCGGAAGGCCCGTGGTTGGGTACTCAGCATCTCCGCGGCCTTCGCGGGAGCCTGTCTTGTGGCCGCAACCCTGACCACCTCACCGGTCATGTCTGTCATCCTCATGGTCTTTGGCTTCGGAACGGCACCTGCACTCTTCGCCATCACCTACCTGGTCGTCGCTGAGCTGACCACCATCGCGCAGCGCGGCGCAAACCTCTCCATCGCCAACGCGGTGCTGACCACGGGCGGAGTGTTCGCACCTGCGGTGTCGGGATTCCTGATTGGCGGTGCGGCCACCCCGGCTGAAGGTTACCGGGCAGCGTTTGCCCTGGCTGGCGGCCTCCTGCTGGTCTTCGGAGTCCTGGCTCTGCTTTTCATCAACCAGCAGCGTGACCGACGCAGGCTTGGCCTGGAGGTAGCCGATGATGCCGCTCCGGCAACGTCCACTCTAGCCGCTTCCACCACGGCCACTGGCTTGGAAGTAACCCCTGCAAGCACCAAGGCTTAGGCCCCAACCGCCCCGGAGCGAAGGCCGGGACCGGAACAGCGATTGCTCCGGTGCCGGCCTCAACCCGAAACTCGCGTTCCCACGAGAGGATGCACCGCGTGAAGCCCATCGTCACCCGCCCGACTGCCAGGCCGAGCCTCGAGGTCGCGGCGGTAAAAACTTCATTGCAATTGGCTGCCGACATCGACGACATTATTGCCTCGCCTTGGATTGGACTTCACTATAGGCACGAGTTTTTGCTGCACTACAGGCACGAATCGCTGGAACTGGCAAGCACCATGGCAGACAGACCGAATATGCACGACAAAGGATCTTGCGTAGGGGCAACTGCCGCTTCCTCACCTTGGCGCTCTAGTGGGTTTTGAAAGCGACCCCAGCCAGCCTCCGCAGCGGGGAAGGCTCGCCGAACGAATCCTGCCAGGCGGAACCGAACCCGATCCCCGCTTCACGCTGGCCAACGAGCGGACCTTCCTGGCGTGGATCCGCACGTCACTCGCCCTCCTTGCCGGTGGCATAGCGATCGAGGCGTTCACGGCGGACCTGTTTCTTGAACCGGTACGAAAAGGCATAGCTGTCCTGCTGCTTCTGCTCGGCATGCTCCTCAGCGGAGGAGCCGCTATGCGTTGGCTGAAGGTGGAGCACAGTATGCGGCACAAGGCACCCCTGCCCCTGCCCCTGATTGTGCCCCTGCTTGCCGCGGCGGGGGCACTGGCTGCCGCCGTCGTGCTGGTCTTCATCGTCTTGCCCTGATTTCTATGAAATCGAAGCCCAGCGGATCACAAGGTGGAAAGCACGGGGACCCCGGGCTGCAGCCGGAGCGGACAACCCTTGCCTGGGGCAGGACGATGTTGGCCTTGGTGACAGTCAGCGCCATCTTCCTGCGCTGGCTGCCCCAGCATGGCTTCCCCGTCCTGGTGCTCATCGCGGTGTCCGCCAGCGCAGCCTCGGCCATCTACCTCACGCAACGCCCTCGTTACAAAACCAGCTCCTACGGGATTTCATGCGAAGCGGCCGCCCCCGACATTTCCGGAGTGCTTTGGACCGCTTTCGCCGCCATGGCACTGGGCGCACTGGGTATGAGCGTCGTCCTGATACCTTGAACATGCTGTCTGGGACGACTCCCGGCATAGTTCTTCTTTCAGTCCCAACCTCATGAGGTCGCGTTCTATCGGAGGGTTTGCAGGTGGCGAACTCGAGTTCAGGGGATTCCATGGTGGACCGGATTGTCCGGCTGCTCTCGGCCTTTCCGCAGGATGTTAACGCCTTGCAGTTGTCCGACCTGGCCCAGCGGGCTGGTTTGCCGTTGACCACCACTCACCGCTTGGTTCAGCAGTTGGCAGGCCACGGCCTGCTGGAAACCCTGCCGGGGGGATCGGTACGTCCGGGGTTACGGTTGTGGGAGCTGGCGAACCGGACCTCCCCAACCCTTGCCTTGAGGCAGGCAGCGATGCCCTTCATGGAAGACATCCAGCAGGTGCTCAACCAAAACGTAAACCTGGCAGTGCTGGACGGCTGGGAGGCGCTCTTTGTGGAAAGACTGTCAAGACGGGGGTCCGTGGCCAACCGTGCCCAGGTGGCAGGCAGGATGCCGATCCACATCTCCTCTGCAGGGCTGGCGCTGATGGGGCACCAGGACAAGGCCCTGCAGGCCGAATATCTTGGGCAGTTCAAGGACCCCGACGGGAAGGTCACCAGGGACGCCCTCCGGGCGCTGCTCAGCGAAACGTCCCGTCAAGGTTTCGCCCAGCTGGCTGGCGTCGTGGATCCTGACACCTGGGGCATCGCCGTCCCCGTGCTCAACCGCAGGCAGCGGGCGGTGGCGTCCCTCGGCGTCGTGGTTCCCTTGCGCGAGATGCGCCTTCAGGCACTGGTGCCCGCGCTGCAGACTGCCGCCCGGGGCATCTCCCGCAGTCTTGGGGATTCCTGACACCACTCCCATTGAACGGAATTGGCGTAACGGCAGTCACTGTTTCGAGCGCACACTGGGGGCAGGCCAATATCCACTGCACCGCTACGCGGGCCCGCAACGAAGCGAGAAGAACCATGGCAGCACGCAAGATCATCTCTACCCAGGTGGCCATCATGGGCGCCGGCCCGGCCGGGCTGATGCTCTCCCACCTGCTGGCGAAAGCCGGCATCGATTCCACCGTCATCGAGGTCCGCAGCCACAAGGAAATTTCCGAAACCGTCCGCGCCGGCATCCTCGAACATGGAACGGTTAATATGCTCGTAGACAACGGAGTCTCGGACCGGGTCCTGCGGGACGGGGACCGCCACGACGGCATCGAACTGCGCTTCAACGGCGAAAGCCACCGCGTCGACTTCAAGGACCTCGTGGGGGAATCCGTGTGGCTCTACCCGCAGACCGATGTCTTCCTGGACCTCGCCGCGCGCAGGAACGCCGACGGCGGCGACGTCCGGTACGGCGTCACGGACACCACCGTGCATGACCTGGAAGGAAAGCCGAAGGTCTGGTTCACCGACGCCGGGGGCGCGGAGTTCGAGATCCAGGCCGACTTCCTGGTGGGGGCAGACGGCTCCCGCAGCCACTGCCGGTTCCAGATCCCGGAGGCGAACCGCAAGTGGTACTTCCACGAATACCCGTTCGCCTGGTTCGGGATCCTGGCCGAAGCCCCCCGCAGTTCCGATGAGCTGATTTACGCCAACTCCGCCAACGGCTTCGCCCTGATCAGCCAGCGCACCGAAACCGTCCAGCGGATGTACTTCCAGTGCGATCCCAAGGAAAACGTCGCAGAGTGGGACGACGACCGGATCTGGGCCGAGTTCCGCAGCCGGGTCAACGGCAACGGCTTCGAACTCAAGGAAGGCCCGGTCATCGAGAAGATGGTGCTGCCGTTCCGCAGCTTTGTCCACACGCCCATGCGCCACGGAAACCTCTTCCTGGCAGGTGACGCAGCGCACACCGTGCCGCCCACCGGTGCCAAGGGCCTGAACCTGGCCATTCATGATGTGAAGGTCCTCTTCGAAGGATTCGACAGCCACTACAACTCCGGGTCCGGCCGACTGCTGGAGACGTACAGTGACCGTGCCCTGGAACGGGTATGGAAGGCCCAGCAGTTCTCCTACTGGATGACCACCATGCTGCACACCCCAGCTGACGCCGACGATTTCTCCCGCGCCCGCCAACTCGGGGAACTGCACTCCGTCGTCTCCTCCCGGCACGGGATGGCCTACCTGGCAGAGGCTTATACAGGCTGGCCCGGCCTGGTGTAGAGCACAGCAACGCCCGTAACCGCCCCGACCAACCACCAAATCAGATAGGAGTCCGCCGTGCTGCACGAAGTTAACGCCCAGACGGACGAGCTTGTCCCGGCTGCCGAACCCGAAGCAGGACATGCGCCGCTGGACCGGGCTGTGGAAACACAGCAGGACCTCAGCGCAGAAATCAACGGCCTGGCTGATGCTTACAAGCGTGCGCTCAAGGACGGTGCCCCGGCCGAGACCCAGCCCCGGCTGGACTACCCGCCGTACCGCAGCAGCATCCTGCGCCACCCCACCAAAAGCCTGCACCACACGGACCCGGAGACCATCGAGCTGTACTCTCCGGCCTTCGGGCACCAGGACGTGCACGCCCTGGAATCGGACCTGACCATCCAGCACAACGCCGAGCCTCAGGGCGAACGGATCATCGTGGCCGGCAAGGTCCTGGATGGTGACGGGCGCCCGGTGGCCGGTCAGCTCGTGGAGATCTGGCAGGCCAACGCCTCGGGCCGCTACATCCACAAGCGGGACCAGCACCCTGCGCCGATCGATCCCAACTTCACGGGCATTGGCCGCTGCATCACCGGCCCGGACGGCTCCTACCGTTTCACCACCATCAAGCCCGGCGCCTACCCGTGGAAGAACCACCTGAATGCCTGGCGGCCGGCCCACATCCACTTTTCGCTGTTCGGCACCGAGTTCACCCAGCGGATCATCACGCAGATGTACTTCCCCGGCGACCAGCTTTTCCCGCTGGATCCGATTTACCAGACCATCGTGGACCAGGACGCCCGGGACCGGCTGGTGGCCAGCTACGACCACAGCCTCACCGAGCCGGAGTGGGCGTTGGGCTACAACTGGGACATCGTCCTGACCGGTCCCAAGCGGACCTGGACCGAGAACGAGGCGCTGGGCGCAGAAGGTGACGAGGAATAGGCACATGGGCAACCAGACCACACAGCTTGTCCCTACGCCCGGCCAGACCGTGGGGCCGTTCTATGGCTACGCGCTGCCGTTCGAGAAGGACAACGAACTCCTGGCCCCGGGCTCGCCCGGTTCCATCCGGCTCCAGGGCACTGTCTACGACGGCGCCGGGGAGACAGTGCCGGACGCGATCCTGGAGATCTGGCAGCCGGACGCCGAGGGCAGGATCGTCCAGAAGACGGGGTCCCTGGTTCGTGACGGTTACACCTTCACCGGGTGGGGCCGCGGCTCCGTGGGCTACAGTGGCGTGTTCACCTTCACTACTGTCAACCCCGGCCCCACCAAGCCGGGCGCGGCACCGTTCATCTCGGTGGTCATCTTCGCCCGCGGCCTGACTAACCGGCTGTTCACCCGTATCTACCTCCCGGAAAACGAGGAGGCGCTGGCCAACGATCCGTTGCTCAGTTCCCTGGACCCGGAACGCCGGAAGACGCTCATTGCCCGCCGCGATGCCGACGGCGGCCTGACGTTCGATATCCGCCTTCAGGGTGAGGGCGAGACGGTCTTCCTGGATTTCCAGTGACTGACGTGAACCTTGCCGGTGGAACAGACGTGGGCCTGCTGAGCCCCGTCTCGGCGTCGCCCCTGGTGACGGCGCTGACCGGGGACCCCGCCGTGCTGGCGGCAATCCTCTCCGTCGAGTCCGGCTGGGCCGCGGTACTGGAGAAGGCATACATCGCTGACCAGCCAGGACGTGCTGCACTCCACGCGGATGCTGGTGGCCCCGGAACACTGTGCACGCCGTGTTGGCTGACCTGAAAGACACGTCTTCGGCTACCTGGGCGAGGCCGCGGAAGTTTCCCGCCGCATCCTGGCCGCCTACCAGGACTTTTTGCCCACAGCATCTGCAGAAACCGACGCGAACGGAGCCCGCCGTGGCTAAACCAGCCATGAAAACCGCACTGCTGTCGCCCCAGCGGCCCCTTGGCGACCACCCCCTCCTGGTGGTCGGTTCTTCCCTGGGTACGTCCTCCCTCCTCTGGAACCGGGCAGCATCCCTGCTGGGCAACGACTACGACGTGGTGGCGTGGGACCTGCCCGGCCACGGCGTCTCACCAGCCGCAACCGAAGCGTTCGACGTTTCGGACCTGGCAGAGGCCGTGGTGGACCTGATTGACTCCATCGCCCCCGGTGAAGCTTTCCACTACGCCGGCGTTTCCCTGGGCGGTGCCACCGGATTGCAGCTGGGCATCAAGCACGGTGAACGCCTTAAGAGCCTCTCCGTCCAGTGCAGCGCTGCGAAGCTCGGCACACCCGAGGCGTGGCTGGAACGCGCCGGAACTGTCCGCAGCCAGGGCACACCGGTGATGATCCAGGGCTCGGCGCAGCGCTGGTTTGCCCCGGGCTTCATGGACCGGGAGCCCGAGCTCAGCAGCAGGCTCCTGCACGCCCTGCGCGACGCCGACCGAATCAGCTATGCCTACTGCTGCGAAGCCCTCGCAGCCTTTGACGTCCGGGAAGAGCTGGAGAGCATCCGCGTCCCCACCCAGGTGATCGCCGGAGCACTGGACGGCGTCGCACCGCCGTCACTGGCCGAGGAAGTGGCGGCAGGCATCACGGCCGGCGGCGGCACCGCCACGGCCGTCACCCTGGAGGGCGTGGCTCACCTCGCTCCTGCCGAAGCACCCGCCCACGTTGCCGAACTGATGCGCAGCCTTCTCTCCTGGGCCGAATCCCGGGGAGCAGCGAAATGAGCGGGATCGAAAGGCACGGAGTAGTCCAGCCGGACGCCACCAGCCAGGAAATTTACAACGGCGGCATGAAAGTCCGGCGCGAAGTCCTGGGCGACGCGCACGTGGACCGCACCAACGCCAACAAGGACGACTTCACCGAAGACTTCCAGGACATGATCACGCGGATCGCCTGTGGTGGCATCTGGACGCGTCCGGGACTGACCCGGCAGATGCGGTCCGCCGTCACCATCACCGCCATGGTGGCGCACGGGCACTTGGAAGAACTGGCCATGCACATCCGCGCGGCCCTTACCAACGGCCTGAGCAGGGACGAGATCAAGGAAATCCTGCTGCAGACCGCCATCTACTGCGGAGTCCCCTCTGCCAACACCGCCTTCAAGACTGCCCAGCAGGTCTTTCGAGAAATGGATACAACCCCATGAACCAGGCTTTTGTGTACGACGCCGTGCGCACCCCGTTCGGCAAGTTCGGCTCCGGCCTCGCCGCGGTCCGTCCGGATGACCTCGCTGCGCATGTGATCAGGGAGTCCGTGACGCGCGCCCCCGCCCTTGACCCGGAGCGGATCGATGAAGTGGTGTTCGGCAACGCCAACGGCGCCGGTGAGGAGAACCGCAACATCGCCCGGATGGGGACGCTGCTGGCCGGGCTGCCGGTGTCGATTCCCGGCACGACGGTGAACCGGCTCTGCGGGTCCTCCCTGGATGCGGCGATTATCGCGTCCCGCCAGATCAACGCCGGTGACGCGGAGCTGGTGCTGGTGGGCGGGGCCGAGTCGATGTCCCGCGCGCCGTGGGTGCTGCCCAAGACCGAGAAGCCGTACCCGGCCGGTGACATGACCCTGGCTTCCACCACGCTCGGCTGGCGGCTGGTGAACAAGGCGATGCCCAAGGAGTGGACCATCTCCCTGGGCGAGGCCACCGAACGGCTGCGGGAGAAGTACAAGGTCACCCGGCAGGCGCAGGACGAGTTCGCGGCCAACTCGCATAACCTGTCCGCCGCCGCGTGGGACGAAGGGTTCTACGACAATCTTGTTGCGCCGGTTCCGGGGACTGATTTGGTGCGGGATGAGGGGATCCGCCCGGGTTCCACCGCGGAGAAACTGGCCGCGTTGAAGACGGTGTTCCGGAACGAGCCTGAGGGCGCGGAAGTGGGCGGCACGGTCACGGCCGGGAATGCTTCCCCGTTGTCCGACGGCGCCTCCGCGGCCTGGATCGGATCCGAGAGTGCCGCCGGGCTGCTTGGGCTTGAGCCCCTGGCCCGGATCGCGGGCCGCGGTGCGCACGGCAATGATCCGCAGTACTTCGGGTTCGCCCCGGTGGAGGCGGCGAACAAGGCCCTCGCGAAGGCGGGCATCGGTTGGGACCAGGTGGGCGCCGTCGAGCTTAATGAAGCGTTTGCCGCGCAGTCCCTGGCGTGCATCAATGCGTGGGGCATCGACCCCTCCATCGTGAACCGGCACGGCGGGGCCATCGCGATGGGCCACCCGCTCGGCGCGTCCGGAACCCGGATCCTGGGCACCCTCGCCCGGTCCCTGCAGGTTTCCGGTCAGCGCTGGGGTGTGGCGGCGATCTGCATCGGCGTCGGGCAGGGCCTGGCCGTCGTGCTCGAAAACATGACCGCCACCGGCACCAACACAGGAAGGGCCTAGCCATGCTGCACTTTGTAGATTCGGTCAACGAGGCCGTGGCCGGGATCAAGGACGGTTCCACCGTGATGATCGGTGGGTTCGGCAACGCCGGGCAGCCCTTCGAACTGATTGACGCGCTGATGGACTGCGGCGCGAAGGACCTGACCGTGGTGAACAACAACGCCGGCCAGGGCGACCAGGGCTTGGCGCTGCTGATCAAGGAAGGCCGGGTGAAGAAGATGATCTGCTCCTTCCCGCGGCAGTCCGACTCCTGGCACTTCGACGCCAAGTACAAGGCCGGCGAGATCGAGCTCGAACTCGTGCCGCAGGGCAACCTTGCCGAGCGCATCCGCGCCGCCGGCGCGGGGATCGGCGGGTTCTTCACCCCCACCGGGTACGGGACCATGCTGGCCGAGGGCAAGGAAACCCGGATCATCGACGGCCGCGGCCAGGTGTTTGAAACCCCCATCCACGCCGACGTGGCACTGATCAAGGCGCTCAAAGCCGACGGCAAGGGCAACCTCGTCTACCGCAAGACTGCCCGCAACTTCGGCCCGATCATGGCCGCGGCAGCGAAGCTCACCATCGTCCAGGTCTCCGAGATCGTCCCCACCGGCGGACTGGACCCGGAAAACATCGTCACCCCCGGCATCTACGTCAACACCATCGTCCGCGTAACCGGCAAGATTGCAGAAAAGGTGGCCTGAGATGAGCACACAAACCAACAACCAGACCAGCATCCAGACTTCCGCTACACCCATGGGCCGCGACGACCTGGCCCGCCTCGTGGCCCGCGACATCGCCCCCGGTTCCTTTGTGAACCTCGGCATCGGCCAGCCAACCCTGGTGTCCAACTACCTCACCGCAGAGCAGAACATCACCCTCCACACCGAGAACGGGATGCTCGGCATGGGACCGGAAGCCACAGGGGACCTGATCGACGGGGACCTGATCAATGCCGGCAAGATCCCCGTCACTGAACTCCCCGGGGCGTCTTACTTCCACCACGCAGACTCCTTCGCGATCATGCGCGGCGGGCACCTGGACATCTGCGTCCTCGGCGCGTTCCAGGTCTCCGCCACCGGCGACCTCGCGAACTGGCACACCGGGGCACCCGGTGCCATTCCTGCCGTCGGCGGTGCCATGGATTTGGCCACCGGCGCGAAGGACGTCTTCGTGATGATGACCCTGCTCACCCGCGAAGGTGCCTCCAAAATCGTGGAAGCCTGCACCTACCCGCTCACCGGCGTCGGCTGCGTCACCCGCGTCTACACGGACAAAGCAGTGTTCCTCACCGGACCCGATGGCGTCACCGTCCGCGAAACCTTCGGCTGCACCCTCGAAGAACTCCAGGAACTCGTCCCCGTCCCGCTCGCAGCCGCGGTGTAGCAGCCCAGCAGGACCAGAGAGCGGTAGATATCGGAAGAAGCGTCTAGCGTCAGCACCATAATTTCGCAGTACCAAGGCATAGCTCTAAACACGGAGGGCCCGTCCAGACCGGACTACACCCAAAGCTGACACACGGCTCCTAGCCTGTTCCTCAGAACAACGCGAATTCATCTATGTTTGAACGCGAAGTCAGGTCCGCCCGCCCACAGCCGGGGACAATTCTCACAGGTTACCCACCGCTACCGCTGCCAGGGAGCTACCCCAACGGCTCCCAATTTCCAGCCGTGGATAACCCGAATTGACCCCAGCCATGGACGGATCAAAGGCGCCACCAGTTCCGGCCGAGTAATCAGTAAGCACGGCATCCGGGCGCGGCAAGTTAAAGGAATATCCATTATCGGCTTTTCAGAAATGGCGGGGAGTGGGTCAAAAGAGCCTTCTTTTTGCCTGCCGATCAGAGTTCTTTCGGCCGGCGGCTGCCCGCGCCCGGGTCTTCGCAGCAAAAGGGCTGCGTACTGCCATTTTCCGGGGTTTCCTCCCCCGGACCCAAAGGCCTCGCCATTCCGATCCAGCAACCGTATGTGAGTTGCCGAACCGGCAAGTCTTTTTATAGACTTTCCAGCATGGAAAATAACTTGGAACGGCACCCATCGTCAGAAGAGGCCGCCGCCAACCTCCAGGACCTCGCTGCTGACCGGTTGGCCCTGGCCGATGGGGTGCATGTCCCGAAGATGCTACTGGCCGGGCTTGGAGGCGTTGCGGCATGGTGGGTGGCCACAGGTGCGGTGGCTAACCCGGGCGAAAACTACGAGCCCCCAGCGTCCGGATGGTTGGGGTTGGCTGCAGCGCTGGTAATAGTTCACTTGATCGGTCGCGAAACCGGAATCCGCTTCCGCAAAACGGGTCCACGTGCAGTACTCTTGACGGTCGCAATTCTCGTGCTTTGCCTGATCCTCTTCTCAGTCTCGCTCGGCCTGGTTTCCTACGGCGCGCGCTGGGCGGTCGTGCTGACCAGCCTGTCCGCCTTCGGTTTAGTCACCTGGCTCGCTGGCATCGCCTTCCGCTCAGCACTGGATCAGCTGCGCAAATGACTAAAGCCCGGTTCGACGACCTCATTCACGCGCCCGTGCGGCTACGCATCTGCGGATTGTTGCTGCAGGTTGAGCAGATGGACTTCACTGTGCTGCGCGACACGCTCAACATCTCGGACGCAACCCTCTCGAAGCACCTCAAGACACTGGTTGAGGCCGAATACGTCAGCCTAAGCAAGGCCACATCGGCCTCGCGTAGCGATGCCCGCCGCTTGACCTGGGTAACTCTCACCACTTCTGGGCGGAAAGCCTTCAACGCGCACCTGCGGGCCCTACAGGAAATTGCCGGCATTGCGGATTGAATGTGTTCACCTAGCATCGAGACGGAAAGCGCTGCTAGCAGGCAGCCAATATTGCGGTGCCGATAGCTGTCCTTGCCCCGGATTACGAGTTGAGCGCTGAGACTAGAGCTTTCCTGCAACGAGCGCGACACAGGCTGACGAGCATGGATAAAGCGTCTGCAACAACGGAACGTCCCGATCACCGGACATACACTGCCATGACCCGGGAGGGCGAAGCAGCTGTAGGCCGCATCGCCATATGGGCCGCATACGTGGAACAGCACCTGGTAGACCTGTGTGCAGAGCTGATCAACGAAGGCAATGCGGCGGTTGGACATACCGTAACTGCGAACATGAGCGCCTCATCGATGATTCAGCTTGCAAGGAAACTTCTGGTCGAATCCGATTACATGTGTGTCCTTTTGGGCACACGTGACCCGTTCTACAGATGTGACGGGCAAAAGCACAGCGTCCGGAACCTGGAACCAGAGAGACCACGCACTGGCTGGTTCCCCGACGGAATCAGGAAACGTAAGACAATATCCTTAGCGGGCAGCACCGTTCTTGGTGCCAGTCCTGACCGAGTCCACTGTTGCCCCTGCACCGATCTTCTAGGTCTGGCCCGCCTGACTCAGGTCCAGACATCAAAGCGGTTCGAGGTCTAGCAGACTTGCACTTTTGCCGTGCATTCGCGATAAGGGTTACGGAGGCAGCAGATCCATCCCCCGGTCCTTCCGAATCTCGAATTCTTCGGACAGGCGCACCGTTTCGGCGAGGTCGTTCAGTTGTTGGATGTTACGACTGAGAAGAACGACATCGCATCCCTCCTGGGTCAGTACGAGAGGGCTTCCCGCCCTGTTCCCTGTGAGGCCTCCGTAATGACAGATTCTTTCCCCAGAAGTTGCAGATCCTTTTGCGCTTCCTTCGAGGACTGATGAGAAGGCCAAACTTCCAGCGGCGGCGTCGCCACCTGAGCTCCCGACAGATGGCAGGACGCCGGCCTTCCTCTTGTCTGGCTTAGGCCATCTGAGTCTCCCTGATGGACTTCACAACGCGCTCGGTGACCTCGTCGATCTGGCCGATGCCGTCAACCTGGGTCAAGATGCCGCGTTCGGCATAATGGGCCACCACGCCCTCGGTCTGCTCGTGGTAGAGGTCCAGGCGGTGGCGGATGACGGCCTCGTTGTCGTCACTGCGGCCGGTTTTCGTGGCACGGCCCAGAAGCCGGGCCACGAGCTCCTCGTCGTCAGCGGTGAGTTGGAGGACGACGTCAAGCTTTTGGTCACCGCCTGCCAGGATCTGGTCAAGGTAGTGAACCTGTGCGGTGGTGCGCGGGTAACCGTCCAGCAAGAAGCCGTCCTCGACGTCGGTCTCGCTGAGGCGGTCGCGGACCATCTTGTTGGTCACGTTGTCGGGAACGAAGTCCCCGGCATCCATGTACTTCTTGGCTTCGACACCCAGCCGGGTCTGGCCTCTAACGTTGGCGCGGAAGATGTCGCCGGTGGAAATCGCAACGATGCTGAGGAGATCTGAAATGCGTTCCGCCTGCGTGCCCTTGCCCGAACCCGGTGGTCCGATAATCAACATTTTGGTCATTGCAATAGCCTTTCGTAGTGACGCTGCTGTAGCTGCGCGTCATTTGCTTGACGGTTTCCCGGGCCGCACCGCATCATCAGGACTGTGAGGTAATCTCCGGAGACGTTGCCGGACTCGGTTGCCGCGATGGAAGGTTAGCCGTGCAGAATTCGGGCCACGGATTTTCATGACCGCAAGTCGTTGCGGCCCGCGCAGGGCGGGACGTTCTGGTTCGCAGAAGCAGGGGCAGGCCGTTAGGTGATTTGTTCTTGTCAGACTCGGGCTGCGCCCTGGAGAGGGCCGGGGGGCAAATCCCAGGGGTAGCGGGCGTAGAGCTGATACCCCTCGGCTCTTTCCACCATTTGGCGCTGCAATGGCCCAGCGGCTGCGATCCAGAGCATGGAATTGTCAGGCATAACCTCTTCGACCGTTCCTGTTCTGATGAGCTCACCGTGACGTCGTACTTCCACGTATTGGCCTAAGAGGCGCTGCCAGTCCGGCTGCAAGTGAAGATCCACGGCGTCCTGTCGGTTCCGGTATTGCTGAAAAGTGCGGGCTGGTTACTGAAGTATGGGCTGGTAAAGCGGTGAGGCGCCCAGAACGTTGCGATAGTTGATGATCCGGGTGACCATCGGCGCGCCTCACCGCAGCTAGGGGCCGGCTTGGTTCTGCCGGCTAGAGGGACCGCTGCTCCACGCCGTTGTAGGCGCTCAGGGGGCGGATGAGGGAGTTCGATGCGGCCTGTTCCATGATGTGGGCCGTCCAGCCAGTGATGCGGCTGGCAACGAAGATGGGGGTAAACATCTGTGTGTCGAAGCCCATGAGGTGGTAGGTGGGCCCGGCCGGATAGTCGAGGTTCGGTTTGATGGCCTTGGCCTCATCCATGGCATGCTCGAGTCCGTTGTAGAGTCCCAGCAGTTCAGGCCGCCCGTAGTGGGCGATCATTTTGTCCAGGGCTGCCTTCATGGTGGGCACGCGGGAATCGCCGTGCTTGTAGACGCGGTGGCCGAAGCCCATGACCTTTTTCTTGTTCGCTAGGGCATCTTCCATCCAGGCCTTGGCCCGTGCCGCTGCTTCCTCGAGGGATTCCTCGGCCCGGATGCCGATCTCCTCGAAGGTGTGCATGACGGCTTCGTTGGCGCCGCCGTGCAGGGGGCCCTTGAGCGCGCCAATGGCCGCTGTCACGGCAGAATGAAGGTCGGACAACGTGGAGGTCACCACCCGGGCCGTGAAGGTGGAGGCGTTGAAGGAGTGCTCGGCGTAGAGAATCATCGAAACATTGAACGCCTCGACGACCTCCGGCACGGCTTCCTCACCGAAGGACATCCAGAGGAAGTTGGCGGAGTAGCCAAGGTCATCCCGGGGTTCCACCACTGCTTGCCCGCGCCGACGGCGCTGGTCGTAGGCGACGACTGCCGGCATGGCCGCCCAAAGGTCGATGGCCTTGTTCATGTTGGCCTTGGGGGAGGAGTCCTCCGCCAGTTCGTGCCGTGCCCCCAGAACCGAGGCCGCCGTGCGGCAGACATCCATGGGGTGGGCGTCGGTGGGCAATGTGTCGATGATGGCCTTGAGCGCGGGGTCGAGCGCGCGGCCGGCCCGTTCCCGGGCTGTGAATTCCGCGAGCTGTTCCGGGGTTGGCAGTTCGCCGTTCCACAACAGGTATGCGACTTCTTCGAAGCTGCATTTCGCGGCGAGTTCCTGGACCGGATAGCCCCGGTACAGCAGGGAGTTCGTGTCGGGGTTGACCTTGGAGACGGCGGTGTAATCCACCACGACGCCTGCGAGGCCCTTCTTGATCTCTGTGTCAGCCATGCTGAACTCCTTCGTTGCAGTTCCTTGTACTAGCGGGTGTGGGGGATCTGGAAGTTGAAAATGCCGGAATCGAATTTGTTGTAGGCCTCGTAGTCCACGAGGTCGTACAGGCGGGCCCGGGTGAGCATTTCCGGCACCCGTACCTGCTGCGTTCCCAGGCTCTTTAGCGTGTCCAGGACCCGTTCGGCGGCGCCCATGGCACTGCGGAGCAGGGTGACGGGATAGATCACCATGTTCACGCCTACACCCTGGAGTTGTTCCGTGGTGAAGAGGTCACTTTTGCCGAATTCGGTCATGTTGGCCAGGATGGGCACGTCCACGGCGTCGCGGATGGCCTGGAACTCGCTGAGGTCCTTCATGGCCTCCGGGAAGATGGCGTCCGCTCCTGCCTCAACGAGCGCCCGTGCCCGCTCCTGCGCAGCCTTTAGCCCATCCACGGCGCGGATGTCGGTGCGTGCCATGATGAGGAAGTTCGGGTCCCGGCGGGCGTCGGCGGCCGCGCGGATGCGTTTGGTGGCGGTGTCCAGGTCGACGACGTTTTTGCCGTCGAGGTGGCCGCAGCGTTTGGGGTTGAACTGGTCTTCGATGTGCAGCCCGGCAAGGCCGGCGTTTTCAAGTTCCTGGACGCTGCGGGCCACGTTCATGGGTTCGCCGAAGCCGGTGTCGGCGTCCACGATTGCGGGCAGGTCAGTCATCCGGGCAATCTGTCCGGCCCGGGTGGCGACTTCTGTGAGGGTGGTCAGGCCGATGTCCGGGAGCCCGAGGTCATTGGCGAGGACCGCGCCGGAGATGTACACCCCGGCGAAGCCCTTCTCCTCGATCAGCCGGGCCGAGAGCGGGTTGAACGCTCCGGGGAACTGTTGGATGGTGCCCGAGTTCAGGATCTCCCGCAGCTTGATGCGCTTCTGTTCGGGCGTGGTTTTTGAGTACAACATTTAGAACAGTCCCTTCGGGGCGGCGGTGAGGTCGATGACGCCGGGTGCGGCGGTGATGTTGAGCTGGTCCAGATCGCCTGCTGCGAGTTCGGGGAGGCGTTCGACGGCGGCGAGGAACCTTTCGATTTCGGCCTCCTCCACGAGCCCGGCGGCGAGGGTGCGGTACTTGTTGATGTACTGCTCACGGCCGAAGGGGCGGGCTCCGAGCGGGTGTGCGTCAGCGACGGCGATTTCATCGCTGATGACGGTCCCGTTGGTGAGGGTGATTTCCACTGAGCCGCCGAAGGCCTTTTCCGCGATGTCCAGGGAGTGGTACCGGCGGGTCCACTCCGGGTCTTCCTCGGTGCTGACTTTCTGCCACAGCTCCACCGTGTCGGGGCGGGCGGCGCGTTCAGGGGCGTAGGAGTCCACGTGGTGCCAGGCGCCGTCCTGCAAAGCGACAGTGAAGATGTAGGGGATGGAGTGGTCAAGGGTTTCCCGGGACGCGGTGGGGCTGTACTTCTGCGGGTCGTTGGCGCCGGAGCCGATGACGTAATGGGTGTGGTGGCTGGTCCTGATCAGCACGGACTGCACGTTGGCCGGGTCGGTGGCCTCGGGGTGCTCGCGGTTGAGTTTCCGGGCCAGGTCGATCCACGCCTGGGCCTGGTATTCAGCGGAATGTTCCTTGGTGTAGGTGTCCAGGATGGCCCTTTTGGCCTCGCCCGGTGTCGGCAGCGGAACCATGTAAGAGGCGTCAGTACCGTCCAGCAGCCAGGCGATGAAACCGTCCTCGCCTTCGTAGATCGGCACCGGGGAGGTCTGGCCGCGCATGGCCCGGTCCGCGGCTTCCACGGCCATCTTGCCGGCGAACGCCGGGGCGTGGGCTTTCCAGGTGGAGATTTCGCCCTTGCGGGACTGGCGCGTGGCTGTGGTGGTGTGCAGGGCCTGGCCGACGGACTGGAAGATGGTTTCGACATCGAGCCCGAGCAGGGTCCCGATGCCTGCGGCGGCTGACGGGCCGAGGTGGGCGACGTGGTCGATCTTGTGCTTGTGCAGGCAGATTGCCTTGACCAGGTTCACCTGGATCTCATAGCCGGTGGCAATTCCCCGGATCAGATCCTGGCCGTTGGAGCCGACGTGCTGGGCAACGGCCAGGATCGGCGGGATGTTGTCCCCGGGGTGGGAGTAGTCTGCCGCGAGGAAGGTGTCGTGGTAATCCAGTTCGCGGACCGCGACGCCGTTGGCCCATGCCGCCCATTCCGGGGAGACGCGCTCACCGATACCGAGGACCTTCGCGCCCTGGCCCCCGGTCGACGGGCCGTGGGTGAGGGCCTGCGCCCGGGCAGCCACGATCGGGGCGCGGTTCAGCGAGGCGATGGCCACGGAGGCGTTGTCGATGATGCGGTTGATCACCATTTCGGTGACGTCGTCGGTGACGGCAACCGGGTCGGCTGCCACCAGGGCGATCTTGTGGGCCAGCTGGTCCTCGCGGGGAAGGTTTTCCTCGCTCTTGTACACGCGGACGTGGTGTTCCTTGACCATGGGGGGCTCCTTGCTAATGTGGTGTATGGGTGGCTTTGACGTGGGAAAGACTGCGGTGCAGGTGCACGGTGGTGGCCGCTGCTGCCAGGCGCGGGTTGCGGGCCGCTATCGCCTCGGCGATGGCGGCGTGCTCCGCCGCCGCTGCGGTCAGCCGCTCGGCGTCGTCGGCCGCCAGCCTGCGGACCCGCACCAGGTGGACACGGAGGCTGCGCATGGCCTGGGCCAGGTAGGAGTTGGAGATGGCGGCGTCGATCGCTTCATCGAGCCGGCGGACAAGAACGTAGTAGTCGTGGCGCGCCGGATCATCGCCGGTGATCATGGCCGGCGCTTCGAGCAGCTCCTTCTGGAGCTGCTCGAAGAGTGCGGCGTCGCCCCGCTCGGCAGCCAGCGCCGCTGCCTTGCACTCGAGTGTTTCGCGGAGCTCGAACAGCTCATCGATATCAGCCAACGAAATATCGGTGACGACGACGCCACGGCCGCCCGCCGCCGCCGTCAGCCCTTCCGCCGTGAGCCGGCCCAACGCTTCCCGGAGCGGGGTCCGCGAGATGCCAAGGCGTTCGGACTGCTCAACTTCGGCGAGGACAGTGCCGGGCAGGAGCCGCCATTCAATGATGTCGTCCCGCAGGGCCGCATAGGCCTTGTCACTCGCGCGCAATCCTGCCTCCTTCACTGGCGTCGAGATCCAGTGTATACACAGTCCGCCGCCTTTGCCCAGTCTTACCCGTAAAAGCGGGGTTTATGCCATTTTTGTATACAAAACTCTTGTGTCATCCGATCGTCTCGGGCTACCATGAGCCGCATCACATCGTCGACGGGATTGAATTCATGGTTACCAAGAACTACCGGGACAGCTACGCACACAGCCTGGAGGAGCCCGCGGAATTCTGGCTGGACGCCGCCCGCAAGATCTCCTGGTCGACCCCGCCGCGCCACGCTATCGACTCCAGCAGGGCACCGCTGTACGGCTGGTTCCCCGACGGCGTCCTGAACACGTCCTATAACGCGCTGGACCGGCACGTGGAGGCCGGCCGTGGCAGCCAGGATGCCCTGATCTATGACTCCGCCATGCTGGGAACCCAGCGCCGCTACAGCTATGCGGAACTGACGGACCTCGTGGCCCGGTTCGCCGGCGTCCTGCGCAGCCGCGGCGTGGGCAGGGGCGACCGCGTCGTGATCTACATGCCGATGATCCCCGAGGCCGCAATCGCCATGCTTGCGACCGCCCGGCTGGGAGCTGTGCACTCCGTCGTCTTCGGCGGCTTCGCCCCCAAGGAACTGGCCGCCCGCATCCGGGACGCCGCGCCAGCAGCGGTGGTCACGGCTTCCGGCGGCATCGAACCCTCGCGCCGGATCGAGTACCTGCCCGCCGTCAAGGAAGCCCTCGGCCTGGCCGGTACTGAAGGCCTGCCGGTCCTGGTCAAGGCCAGGGACGGCTTCGCCTCCTCCGTGGCGGACCACGCCGGTTGGCTGGACTGGGATACCGAGATGCGCACCGCCGTGCCCGCCGCGCCGGTCGACGTCAAGGCCACGGACCCCCTTTACATCCTCTACACCTCCGGCACCACCGGCGCGCCGAAGGGGGTGGTACGGGACAACGGCGGCTACGCCGTCGCGCTCGGCTGGAGCATGGAAAACATCTACGACGTCGGTCCCCGTGATGTCATGTGGACGGCCTCCGACGTCGGTTGGGTCGTGGGGCACTCCTACATCGTCTACGGCCCGCTGCTGGCCGGCGCCACAACGGTGATCTACGAAGGAAAGCCCGTTGGCACGCCCGACGCCGGCGCGTTCTGGCGGGTCATCCAGGACCATAAGGTCAACGTACTGTTCACCGCGCCCACCGCCCTGCGCGCCATCCGAAAAGCCGACCCCGAGGCGAAGCTGCTGGAACGGTATGACATGTCCAGCCTGCGCACCCTGTTTGCGGCCGGTGAGCGACTGGATACCGACACCTTCCACTGGGCCTCCCGCGTGCTGGGAGTGCCGGTAGTGGACCACTGGTGGCAGACCGAGACCGGCTGGGCCATCTGCGCCAACCCGCGCGGGCTCGACGACCTGCCGATCAAGCCCGGGTCGCCCAGCGTGCCGATGCCCGGCTTCAGGCTCAACATCGTCGACGCCGCCGGCGGGAACGTCGAGGACGGGACGGAAGGCAACATCGTTCTGGGGCTGCCGCTGCCGCCGGGCACCCTGACCACCCTCTGGGGCAACGACGAGCGCTACATCTCCTCCTACCTGCAGGCCTTCGAGGGCTACTACGCCACCGGGGACTCCGGCTACCGGGACGAGGAAGGCTACCTCTACGTGATGGGCCGAACCGACGACATCATCAATGTCGCCGGGCACCGGCTGTCCACCGGCGCCATGGAACAAGTCATCGGCCAGCACCCGGCAGTGGCCGAATGTGCCGTGATCGGCCTCGCGGACCCGCTGAAGGGGCAGCGGCCAAGCGGCTACGTCGTGCTCAAGTCCGGCGTCGACGTGCCCGAGGAGATCCTGGTCAAGGACCTGGTCGCCCTGGTGCGGCGCGACATCGGCGCCGTGGCGGACTTCAAGCACGTCACCGTCGTAGAGGCCCTGCCCAAGACCCGCTCGGGAAAAATCCTGCGCAAGACCATGCGCCAGATCGCCGACGGCGACGAATACATGGTGCCGTCCACGATCGAAGACACCGGCGTGATCGAGAAGCTCATCGAGACCCTGCGCCCCGCCGCCGCGGGCGATTAGCTCCGGGGCACCGGCGCGGGTAGGCGGGGAGCAAGGCCCCTTACCCCGTCGGCAGGAGCCAGCGGTCACGGAGGCTTCCTGAGAATGCAACCCGAGTCCGTAGGCTGAGCCTGCGTTTCCCGCGCTGGCTGCCCGTGCTCATGGTGCATTCGGCTAGTGACGTGCACGCCGAGGCATCCCCGGTGACACTTCCCTTGGCAAGAGTCAGCCTAAACTACACCAAAGCTGACACACGGTCCCTCGCCTGGTCCTCGGAACAACCGGGGATTGATCCGACTTGGAACGAGAAGTCAGGTCCGCCCGCCCACAGCCGGGGACAATTCTCATTAGGTTATCCACCGCTACTGCTGCCAGGGAGCTACCCCAACGGCTCCTGCTTCCAGCCATGGATAACCTGAATTGACCCAGCCATGGACGGATCAGAGTCGGCTCCAGTTCCGGCCGCGTGTTCAGCAGGCACGAGTTGGCCCGGCCGAGGCAGGCTGACGGAATATCCGTTATCGGCGTTCTAATGAGTCGAGAACAAGAAGCCGAAGAGAACGCGTCTCTAAACGCCTTCTCACGGAGCACGGCCGACCACCAGGCTTCACGTTCAGCGTGCTGCAGCCGCCCAGAGCCGGGGACAGTCCTCATAGGTCATCCACCCTATGAGTCTGCAGGCGGCCCCCTATAGACGTGCAGGCCGTCATTTTGCAGGAAGAGCACTCGACCTTTTCCTTCATCCTGGTAAAGCCAAAGAGCGCTGCCGTCGAGGGCAAGCATGTCGATGGTTCCTTGTGCGATGGTCTTGCCGTGACGGTGAATTTCGATGTAGTCGGACTTTGCTAGCTTGGCCCAGTTAAGTATGGGTTCTGGATTACGGGAGCCTCCCCGCCCTGACTTGGTCGGGTACTGGTAGGTTGTCATGCCCAGTTCCTTGAATGATGTGTGTGAGTTGGAGGAGGCAGGGCGACACTGCAGCCGCCCCGCCTCTCTCGCGTTAGCCTTGTCCTGCGCCCGACTTTCGGGGTGCTGTTGCGAAGGCATGCAGGATCAGGGCTCACGCATGCCGGAACTGGTTCCGGCAGTCAATAAAACGGTCGGCCCGGGTTAAGGCCGTTTCTGCCGCCTGGAGCGGTGAGCGCTACCGCTGGGACCGGTGGTTTGTCAGCGGATGTTGCAGGGCCGTCTCTCGGAGAAGCTGCAACCGCAGGGCACGCGCCGTTTCCATGTGCTGCCGGGCAATTTTTCCGGCCGCATCGCTGTCTTGCTGTTCGATGGCATGAATTAGCGCCTCATGCTCATCCAGGGATTCAGCCCAGCGGTTTCCGGTGGAGAGAGTGGACCGTGGTGCGTGGATGAGGTGCGTTGACAGGCGGTCCAACAGATCCCGAAGGACCGCATTGTGAGCGCAGTTCCACACGGCGGCATGGAACTCGAGGTTGGTTGTGATTCTGGTGTGGTCGTCCGGGTCGTGAAGTTGCCTGTCGCGCTGCAGCAGGGCATCGAGCCGCATGAGGTCCGGGAATTGACGGGCTTTTGCTGCTTGCCGCGCGGCTTCTTCCTCAAGGAGGATGCGCATGTCATAGATCTGGATGACCTGCTGCGGGTCTACCTCTGGAACCTGCAGACCCCTGGCTACCCGCTCAAGGAGACGCTCGTGCTGGAGGCGGGACAGCGCCTCCCGGACAGGTGTCCGGGAGACGCCGAAGCGTTCAGCTAGTGACGTTTCGCGGATAGCGGTGCCGGGTTGATGGACTCCGGACAGGATTTCGCCGCGCAGTGTCAGGAAGATGGTTTCGCCATCCACGCGTGGGGCTGATGCTGTATCCGTCACTTGACTGGTCCTTGGAAAATGGGGCTGAGCTGTATCTAAGTGCCGGTGCCGCGGCGTGTTCGAAGCAACTTTACGCCAGGGTTCCCGCCCGTCGTCCGAAGACGCATCCGGCAGCAAGCCCGCTACCGCCTGGGTAGTTGGCGCTGAACAGACCGCCAAGCATTTCGCCGGCTACGAAGAGGCCTTCGATGTGCTTGCCGTCAGCGTTGAGGACGCGTCCGTGGGTGTCGGACTTGATGCCGCCGAACGTGAAGGTGATGCCACAGGTGACCCCATATGCGTAGAAGGGCCCGGTTTCGATGGGGGCGGCCCAATTGCTTTTGACCGGCTCCGTTGCCGCAGCGCGCCCGTCTTTGACATTGGGGTCAAAGGTGATGCTGCGGTCGATTGAGTTGTTGAAGTTGGTGACCGTCTTGGACAGTTTTTCGGGGTCGATCCCGATCTTGGTTGCCAGTTCTTCCAGGATGTCCGCAACTTCCACGGAGATACCTGGCATGTCGTACTCTTCGGTCCGCAGCATGGGACGGAGGTGTGCATCAAAGATTTGGTATGCAACGGAGCCGGGCTGCTTCAGGATTTCCTTGCCGTACTTGGCGTAGGTGTAGTTCCGGAAGTCTGCGCCCTCGTCCAGGAAACGCTTGCCTTCGGTATTCACGATGATTCCGAACGGGTAGCTCTGACGAGTAAGCCTGTTGGTAAGTTCCCGGTTGCTCTCGTTCGTGGCGGTAAAGGCGTCCCACTGCACGCTGTGGCACGTGCTCCAGTCACCGCCCTTGGCGGCGCCGACCTGCAGCGCAGCAGCGATCATGTCACCTGTGTTGTACGGGGTTCCGCGGACCTTGGCGTTTTCCCAGCCTTCTCCCAGGTGCTCCCGCCGCCACTGGGGATCGGATTCGAAGCCGCCGGCGGTAAGGATCACTGACTCTGCACTCAGGCGCAGCTCCCCTTCAGCTGTTTTGACGACGACGCCGGTAACGCGTCCGTTCTCGACAATGAGGTTCTGCGCTGCGTGGCCGTAGCGGACATCGATGCCCAGCTCGGCAGCGACCTGGGTGTGGTCTGCGATCAGTCCCTCGCCTCCGCCCACGTTGCCCACGTGAAGCCCGCCCCAGAAGAGGAAGGAGCCGTCCGGGCGTTCGAAGGCCTGGCGTTCGTACATCAGACGGTACTTCAGGCCCAGGCTGTTGAGCCAGCGCAGCGTGGGCTGGGATTCCTCGACCAGAACCTTCGTCAGTTCGGGGTCGTTTCGGCCTTCGGTGACTTTGGCGAGGTCAGCGGCGTATTCATCCGCGGAGTAGGGCGGCACTTCGGTGCGGCTGTGCCGCTCGTCCGGTTCCACCCAGTCCATCAGATCAGCGAGCCCATTGTGTGCAATCCGGGTTGCACCGGCGGTGTAAAAGCTGTTCCCGCCCGCCATGTCCTCGCTGCCCTTTTCGAGCAGAATAACTTTCCGCCCCCGGACAGCGGCTGCGTGCGCTGCCGTAAATCCGGCGTTTCCGCCGCCCACCACGATCACGTCGACTTTGTCCGTGCTCGCGGGCTTGGCTTCATTACCAATAGACATCCGTAAGTCCTTTCAGTGGGTCAGTGAATCCAACTGTATACAAACGTATGCAACTGCGCAATAGGCGTACTTGCTGGGGAGGACTTGCCGGTGACAGTCATCACATGTATAACTGTATTTCATTGTGTACAAAGGTATGCCAAGGAATACTGGCACCATTGATTATGGCTTCCACAGCCGGGCCCTGACCCGGCAAGAGTACTTTTTCGCACCGCCCAACAACGTCGTTACGGAACGAGAACCATGAAAATCCCCCTACGCAATGCCATCTTCGGCCTGGTGGTTGCCGTCGTGGCCGCGCTTGCGTTCATCAATGCCGGCACCGCCGGTGGAACGAGTACGGCGCGAAACAAGCTCACCCTGATCGCCCCGGCAGCACCTGGTGGTGGCTGGGACGGTTTTGCCCGTGAAGGGCAGCAGGCGCTCAAGAGCGGCGGCGTCGTCAATAACGTCCAGGTGGTCAACGTTCCGGGAGCTGGCGGAACAATTGGCCTGAGCCAGTTCGTTCAGACGCCGGGGCGCGAAGATGCGCTCCTGGT
Organism: Arthrobacter sp. Hb9-2; assembly: GCF_059091165.1. Lineage (NCBI taxonomy): Bacteria > Bacillati > Actinomycetota > Actinomycetes > Micrococcales > Micrococcaceae > Arthrobacter > Arthrobacter sp. Hb9-2. Next base: position 124,342 of record NZ_JBNHGJ010000002.1, read on the forward strand.
AACCGGTGGCGTGATGGTTGGGGCCATCGAGCTTGGCGATAACCCCGAGTCCATGGCCGACGTTGTCCCCATTGCCCGGATGGCCGATGATTACGCGGCCCTGGTGGTGCCTGCCGATTCGAAGTTCCAGACGCTCAATGACTTCCTGGAAGCCTGGAAAAAGGATCCTGGGGCAACCTCCATCGGCGGCGGGTCCTTGGGCTCGATCGACCATCTCCTCAGCGCCATGGTGGCCAAGACCGTAGGCATCGATCCCAAGGACGTGAACTACATCGCCTACTCCGGAGGTGGCGAGGCGCTCACTTCCCTGCTGTCCCACACCACCGCCGCCGGCATGTCCGGCTACAACGAGGTCCGGGACCAGATCGAGGCCGGAACCCTTCGCGCCCTGGCCATCTCTTCAGACGAGCGGCTCGAGGGCGTTGACGTTCCCACCTTCAAGGAACAAGGTGTTGACGCATCCATGTCCAACTGGCGGGGCTTCGTGGCGGCACCCGGAACAACTGACGAAGCGAAGGCTGCGTTCATCGAGATCGTCACCGAGATGCGCAGCACGCCCCACTGGCAGGGAGCCCTCAAGCGCAACAGCTGGACGGACACCTTCTCAACCGGCGAAGAATTCGAGCAGTTCATCAAAGACGAAGTTGCAACGGCCCAAGAAATCGTAAAGGACCTCGGCCTATGAGCATCACCCAGCACCAGCCAGAAGCAGGATCCGCCAAGGAAACGCGGCGCAGCCCCAGGCACCGCTTCGGAACGGGCCGCAGCGAATTCATTGTCGTCGCCGTTCTCTACGCCCTGGCCATCTTCCTCACCATCGGCACTGTCACGATGAAAGTGCAGGGCAAGTCGGCACCCGGCCCGCAGTTCTTCCCCATCCTGGTCTGCATCGTCCTCTACCTGGTGGCTACCCTGCTGGCCATCCAAATCCTCCGCTCACCCAAAGTCCTTGACAATTCCATCCACCCCGGACACGGCCAGTTCTCCGCGGACATGCTGCATGACCTGGGTCATTTAGGAAAGGAAGAAGACCAGGCCTTTGAAGACGGGATTTCGCGAACACCGGCCAAAACCTGGAAGACCTACACCGACTGGCGGACGGTAGGCCTGATGCTGGCCGGCGTCGTGGCCTTCGTCCTGCTCCTGAACCCCCTCGGCTGGATCATCAGCGCCGCGATGCTGTTCTGGGTTGTCGCCTACGCCCTCGGCAGCCACCGCCCGATCTTCGATATCGGCGTCGGCCTGCTCTTTTCCTCAATAACTCAACTGGCTTTTGGTGCCGGACTGGGCCTCAGCCTGCCCTCCGGCTTCATAGGAGGGATCCTCTAATGGACCAACTCGAACTCCTCATGGGCGGCTTCGCCAGCGCCCTGACCCCCATCAACCTCCTCTGGGTGCTGATCGGCGCCGTCCTGGGCACCGCCGTCGGCGTCCTTCCCGGACTCGGCTCAGCCATGGCGGTCGCACTGCTGCTGCCCGTCACCTTTTCACTGGAACCCACAGCGGCGTTCATCATGTTCGCCGGCATCTACTTCGGTGGGCTCTTCGGCGACTCCACCTCCGGGATCCTGCTCAACACCCCGGGCAACTCCTCTGCCATGGCCTCCACCTTCGAAGGCCACCGCATGGCCAAAAGCGGACAAGCCGCCAAAGCCCTGGCCACCTGCGCCATCGGCGCCTTCATCGGCGGCCTGATAGCCACCACCCTCGTGGTCTTCTTCGCCCCGACCCTGGTCAAAATGGCCACCGTCTTCGGCCCGGCCGAATACTTCGCCCTGGCAGTCTTCGCCTTCCTGGCCATCTCCGCCGTCGTCTCCGAATCCGTAATCCGGGGCATCGCAGCCCTCGGCATCGGCCTCGCACTGGCCCTCGTCGGCATTGACGGCCCCAGCGGCACCTCCCGATTCACCCTCGGCATGCCCCAACTCTTCGACGGCATCTCCGTCATCGTCATCACCGTCGGGCTCCTGGCACTCGGCGAAGTCTTCCACATCGCCTCCCGCATCCACCGCGACCCCGTAGTCACCCGCATTCAAACCAAAGGCCGCGCCCGATTGGGCCTGGCCGACTTCAGGAAAGCCCTGCCCGCCTGGCTGCGCGGCACCGCATTCGGCGCCCCGTTCGGACTGATACCCGCCGGCGGCGCAGAAGTACCCACATTCCTGGCCTACGGCACCGAAAAACAACTAGCGAAACGTCGAAACGACCCGGAATTCGGCACCACCGGCTCCATCCGCGGCCTCGCCGCCCCCGAAGCCGCCGCCAACGCCACCGCCGGAACAGCGATGGGCGCCCTCCTCGCACTCGGACTGCCCACCTCAGCCACCGCAGCAATCATGCTCGCCGCATTCCAGCAATACGGAATGCAACCAGGACCCCTGCTCTTCGAACGAAGCGGCGACCTGGTCTGGGCCCTGCTGGCCTCACTATTCATCGGCCTCGTCATCCTTGTCATGATCAACATGCCCTTCGCCTCCGTCTGGGCCAAACTGCTAAGCATCCCCAAGCACTACCTCTACGCCGGCATCACAGTCTTCTCCATGCTCGGCGTCTACGCAGTAAGCTCCGCAATCCTCGACCTATGGCTACTCATCGCCATCGGCCTCATCGGATTCCTAATGCGCCGCTACAACATCCCCCTGGCACCAGTCCTCATCGCAGTGATCCTCGGCCCCATGGCAGAAACCGAACTCCGCCGCGCCCTCGCAGTATCCGAAGGAGATCTCGGCATCCTGGTAGGAAGCCCCATCACCGTCACCCTCTACACGGTCCTCGCCGCAGCCCTCGCCCTCAGCGCAATCCAACACCTCCGACACCGGGCCAGCAGCAAGGCCTAACTCCCCCAACAAACCCTCAGGGCCCTGCGCCTCCATTGCCTGCCATAGGCAAAGGAGGCGCAGGGCCATTTTTACTGCGACGAAGTGACTCCACGACAGCCGCAGCTTCTACCACTGAACAACCACTCCGTTAAGGTCCTCACATGAATGGTCCACATCCTCGATCGACAGGACTTCTGCTCCGGTAGTCCTTGGGAAACGATTCCCTGTCCGGCTTAGCCTGATGTTGGACTGCCGCGTCTCCCACCCCACGGCATACTAGGCGCCAAGGTTCACCGCAACGGGAACAGGCTAGTGCAGCGGATCCTTTGTATATCGGGATGAACTACACTCCAACCTGACGAGATGGGAATCGTACTCCTGGTCGGGTCCCAGATCAGCCGGCCACGAGGAACGCGACAATCCCTATGAGAGGCAGCGATGCCTGGCCGACTGCGCTCATCCACAGGCGGTGCTCGGTAACCCATAGCCACGGGCCAAGAATGAGATGCGCCGTTAAGGCGACAAGGACGATGCCGATGCCCGCAGCCCGGGCTTCGCCTCCGGAGTTGCCAAGCCAGATCCCAACACCAATCCCGAGCGCAGTCAAAATGTTGTACATGCCGACATTCATGGCCCACATACGGATGGCGCCTTCCGTTCCCGGTTCCACGTAGAAGATGGAACGGAACCGCTGGTCGCCGTGCGAGAAGATTTCTAACGTTCCCACGGCTACGAGGATGACGGCGTAGAGCCCTGCGGCAATCTGAGTGACCAGATTCGTGGTGACCTCCTTGGATGGAGTCATACTGCTGTGAGCCTTCCCGAGGAGCGCCGGATAGCAAATCGGAGAATGTAGGAGTGCTCTCCAACAGCTGAACACGTCAGTAAAGCTAATTAATTGTGGGCATCTCGATGCCCACGAGGCAAGATCCGTACGGGATCAGTAAGGAGACGGTCTACCAGTGCCCGCGCCACGGCAAGGTAGAGTGCACCGCCCTCTCCTGGCGCCGTTGCTGTGCCGTAGCCGCTGTGACCACAGGTTGACGGAAGGTCCATTATCGGCGTTGATACAACGGGAGTAGAAGTAGCTGGAAAATTCCCGTTCCATGACCATGCCGTGGCGATGTTCTGCGCCTACTCGACGCATCCTGGTTCCGTGCCCTGCTCCAGAATGCCCTGACGGTCAACGCTGCCCTGGTGGGGCAGCGGCAGAACGAGGAGATGCGCCACCTCTCCGAGTCCAGCCTCGCCCAGAACGAAGAAGTCAAAAAGATCTCCTCCTGGGCCGCGATCCTGTTCGCCCCAACCCTCGTCGGCACCGTCTACGGCATGAACTTCAACTACATGCCCGAACTGGATTGGGCCTTCGGTTACCCCTTCGCGCTGGCACTGATGCTGGTGATGGGAATCGTCCTGTACCTGAGCTTCAAACACCGCAAATGGCTCTAAACAGCACCGGACCGAAAGGCCGCTGACCCAGGGCCCTCCCCTGCATGGTCCTGACCGCTGGTGATAATCTCGAACCCGGTGGCCCACCTTAGGGCGGCCGGTCCGATGGCTGTCCGTCGAAGGCCACAGGCCCATCCCGGTCCGTGACCATGAGATGCTGGCCGTTATGAGCTCTCCTGGCTGGTACCCCAATGAAGTCGCTCTCGCGGGCCGGGAAAACCTGGACTTGGAGCATGTTGCCCGGTACGACGGGAAGATGGACTCCGGGGCCGAGGCTGAGCTCGTAATTTTGAAAAGTTATGGGCTCAACGCGCAGTCGACCGTAATCGAGTTCGGGGCAGGCACAGGCCAGTTCACGGTGGAGGCAGCACGTGCCTGTGCCCGTGTAGTTGCTGTGGACGTCTCCCCACCGATGCTCGGTTATCTGGAGAAGAAACTCGCGGACCAGGACCTGACGAATGTGACCCTGGTGAACGCGGGATTTCTCAGTTACACCCACCCCGGGCGCCCGGCGGACTTTGTGTACTCCCGCTACGCGCTGCATCACCTCCCAGATTTTTGGAAAGCAATCGCGCTGGACCGGATGCGGAAGCTCCTCTCCCCCGGTGGCATTTGCCGTCTGTGGGACGTGGTCTACGACTTCAATCCCGACGAGGCCACAGAACGGATTGAAGAATGGTGTTCCCAGGGCGGTGCCAGCGTCGACGGTGAATGGAGCCGCGCTGAGTTCGAAGAACACATACGGGACGAGCACTCGACGTTCCGGTGGCTTCTGGAGCCCATGATGCAACGCGCCGGTTTCGATATTGTCGACGTTAACTACACGGCAGAAACCTTCGATGCGAAGTACATCCTGCGCGCCGTCTAGGACGTTGAAGCAGGGTTGCGCGGCTCAGTTTTGTCCGGCTTTCCGAGGTCGTCACGAAGTCATGGGCGTTGATGAACGAACCCTCACGGTAAAGCTGCCGCTCAAGATGAGCTGGCTCCTGATATTCCCCGGGCCAGGAGCCAGCCCAAACCGGTGCTTCCCCCCCAGCAGCCCGCAAGCACCGCCTGCTCATACTCGAACAGGTAATCCGCTATAGGCAAGGGACCGGAGGTCTCCCCGCCCCCAAAAGCGCTTCGGCTGCAGTCCTGCACCCTTTACCCAAAGGGTAGGCACGTCCGAGCGGCGGGTGATCCAGGAGACGGCGAAATCAGTTCTTCAGTGGCGGCATATCGGGTTTCTATGTGTGCGAGTATTGCCGGGTAGTTGTCCTGCACAACGTCAGGGCACGGGGACGCACGTATTCCTGCTTCGGGAGCAGCGCTTAGGGGGAGGTAGGGTGGCCGGGTCTGGCGTTGTGGTGCTTATAGAAGATGACGCAGACATCCGGAATCTACTCGCGGGCATGCTCGTGCAGAACGGGTACCTGGTCCATGCCGCGGCGACCGGTAACGGTGGAATCGAACTCCGTCTCCGGCGCTGGTCCCGACCTTGTCATTCTTGACCTTGGGCTGCCCGATCTTGACGGACTAGAGGTCTTGAGCCGCATCCGGCCAATAACCGCCAGTCCCATCCTTATTCCTTATTCTTAGCGGGCGAACGGGGAGCACGGCGCAACTCACTGCTTTGTCACTGGGGGCTGACGGCTATGTGACCAAGCCTTTCCGTCCCAAAGACCTGCTGGCGAAGATAAGCGCAGTGATGACCCAGGCCAGGACCGGCGACACCCACAAGTAGCAGTCCATCTCGGCGTGCCTGCGCAGTTTTTGCGGAGCATTTTCGCAGTCCCGGCTCCGGTTTTCCACGGTTTCCAAGCCTTGCCCAAGGTTTGGATGAGGATCCTGCTCCGGCGCCTGCGAGCAGCCTAGCCTGTTGATAGCCCCAAAGCCCCGGCTTGGACCGCGCCTGTCGGCTGCGTTCCCCGCCCTCCGGAAGGACCCCCGAAATTTCCGCTCACCCAGTCCTGCTAAAAGTCCTGATGGCCGCGGTTATGTCCGCGGCGGTGGCCGTTTCGACGACGGTTCCTGCCGCTGCACTGAAGCCTTCAGACCCGCCGGCGGTCCCCTCCCCCGGGGCCACGGAACGCTATCTTGTCGAATACGCCCCGGGCGCTGATGTGGCAGCGGAGGCTGCCTCGCTTCGGGCCCGGGGCCTGGGCGTGGGCAGGGTCTTTACCTCCGCGATCCGCGGGGCAGCCATCACCGCAACACCAGGACAGGCCGCTGCGCTCAAGCACTCCGGAAAGGTGGCCCGCATCGAAATTGACGCCCCGGTACGTCTCGCAGAATCACAGCAGCCTGCCCCTTGGGGCATGGACCGCACGGACCAGCGCGCCCTTCCGCTTTCCGGCAGCTACACCTACACGGGCACCGGGGCAGGGGTGAGCACCTATGTCGTGGACAGCGGCGTGCTTGCCTCCCACACGGACTTCGGCGGCAGGGTATCGCCCGGTTGGAGCGCAATTTCCGACGGACGTGGTTCCGGGGACTGCAACGGCCACGGAACACACGTCGCCGGCACCGTCGCGGGGAAAACGTACGGGATGGCCAAAGCCGCAACAGTGGTGCCGGTACGTGTTCTGAACTGCGAGGGATCAGGCTACAACTCTGACGTCATCGCCGGATTGGACTGGGTCGTCGCCCACCATGGTGCAGGTGTCCCTGCGGTGCTGAACATGAGCCTCGGTGGTGCGGCAAGCTCGATGGTGGACGCTGCTGTGCAGGGCGTCATCAATGACGGCATCACCGCCGTCGTGGCGGCAGGGAACTCCTCAGTCGACGCCTGCACCGCTTCACCGGCACGGGCTACCCAGGCACTAACAGTTGCCGCCACAGATACCTCTGACCGCCAGGCGTCCTTCTCCAACTTTGGTACCTGCGTGGACCTCTACGCGCCGGGGGTCAGCATCCAGTCGGCCTACTTCACCGCCACCACAGCCACCGCCTCAATGAGCGGCACGTCCATGGCCGCCCCGCACGCAGCCGGGACAGCAGCTGTGCTGCTCTCCCAGACACCATCACTGACTCCCGCCCAAGTAACAACCAGGCTGACTTCCACTGCCACCGCAGGCACCGTCACCGCAGCCGGGGCCGGAACTCCAAACCGCCTGCTGTTCTCCGATCCCAACACACCCGCACCGGCACCCGCACCCGCTCCCGCACCTACCGTGTCTTCCCTGGCACCGGCTGCGAAGGCCACATCGGTTCCGGCGAACAGCAACATCACTGCAGTGTTCAGCGCCTCAGTGCAAGGGGTCAGCGGATCCTCGTTCGTCCTGAAAAGCCCTACTGGTGCCGTCATTCCCGCGACGGTGTCCTATAGCGCCACCACCCGCACCGCGACCTTGAACCCCTCCGCAGACCTGCCTGCGGACCGGCAGTACACAGCCAGACTCATCGGCGGGGCCACGGGCATCCGCGACGCCGCCGGGACACCCTTGGCGAGCACAGCATGGACGTTCACCACCGGCCCGGCCCCGGCCATCACCTCCCGCACGCCCCGCCCGGACGCTTCACTGGTCAGGCGGGCAAACAACATCACCGTCACCTTCAGCGAGGCCGTGCAGGGTGCAAGCACCAGCACATTCACTCTGAAGAACGCGGTCACCGGAGCTATCGTCCCGGCCACCGTGACCCGCTACGGGACCACCAACCAGTGGATCCTCAACCCCTCAGCATCACTTGCAGCCAAAACGAAATACACCGTGACAGTGACCGGCGGACCATCCACCATCCGCGACCTCGCCGGGAACAGCCTCCCCAGCAGCAACTGGACGTTCACCACCGGATCCTACTAATAAAGGGGCAAGCGTTGGCGGACAGAACGTACCCGCCGACGGAGCCAAGATGGGTCCTTCCCGTGAATCCCCCGGCGGCCTGGCGTCCCCTCGGCTCATGTCAGGGCCAGTCTGCGGGTCTGAATTGTGGGGACTCCCGGAGTGCCGACAGGGGATCACTCGTCCACTCAACAAGGGATCTTAGCCCCACCTCGGGCTGTTGCGGAGCGGTAAGTACTGGCGTACTTTCGTGCTCCGAATCCGCCGGACGTGTGTCTGAAGTTTTCATTGCTCCCCCTGGACGTGCCTGGTACAACCCCATAACTGCGCGGATCTTGAGGAAACCGAAGGCCCCTATCCCTGGCCGAGAACGTCCATGTACCTATTTGAGGGTGAGGACGAGTTTGGGTGCGTATGTGCCTCCGTTGGTTTCCTTGGAGTTGAGGTCCAAGCCGTCGCCGCTGCTGGTGTCCAGGCCCAGTGAGAGCTGTTGGCCAAGTTCACCGGCCAGGGCGCTGGCGGTCAGCGGAATGTTGTAGTTGGTGTTGGTCGTGGTCGGGCCGAGCGTGCCGGCGATGGCGCCGAGCGTCGGACGGTTGGTGTAGGTGATCCCGGCCTCGGTCCAGTCGTCAATTCCGACCAGTTTGATGTTTTGCTTACCCGTTGACCCGCTCCCGGCGCTGCGCAGCTGCAGCGTTGCACTCTCCAGTGTCCTGCCCGCATACGCCGTCAGGTCGAATTTCAAGTACGCGTTCTCGACCGGGCTGTTGTCCACACCCAGGATGCTGGACGTGCCGTAGTTCGTCGTGCCCGCCCCGGCGGACACGTAGCTGTCAGCGGTGGCCGTGAGCGTGACGGTTTCCGATGTGCCGCCGCCAACCGGGGCAGCGGCCGTGGTGAAGGTCCAGGTCTTGTCTGCCGCCAAGGCGTTCCCGGCAGCATCTTTGACCCCATCACTGCCGCCCTTGATTGTGGCCGTGTACGTCGTGTCCGCCGCCAGATCCGCACCCGGGTTCAACGTCCCAACCTTGGACGTGCTGTCGTACGTCACAGCTGCCGACACCGGCGTCGTCCCCGGCCCCGTTAGCGTGAACGTGCTGGCCGTGATCGTCGAGGCAGTCATCGCCTCCGAGAACGTCCCCGTCACATCTGCGCCCACCGCCACACCCGTGGCACCAGCAACCGGAGAGGTACCCGTCACCGTCGGCGCCACCGTATCAGTTGGCGTCGGCGCAGGACCTCCACCGCTACCGCCCAGGGTGAGGACGAGTTTGGGTGCGTATGTGCCTCCGTTGGTTTCCTTGGAGTTGAGGTCCAAGCCGTCGCCGCTGCTGGTGTCCAGGCCCAGTGAGAGCTGTTGGCCAAGTTCACCGGCCAGGGCGCTGGCGGTCAGCGGAATGTTGTAGTTGGTGTTGGTCGTGGTCGGGCCGAGCGTGCCGGCGATGGCGCCGAGCGTCGGACGGTTGGTGTAGGTGATCCCGGCCTCGGTCCAGTCGTCAATTCCGACCAGTTTGATGTTTTGCTTACCCGTTGACCCGCTCCCGGCGCTGCGCAGCTGCAGCGTTGCACTCTCCAGTGTCCTGCCCGCATACGCCGTCAGGTCGAATTTCAAGTACGCGTTCTCGACCGGGCTGTTGTCCACACCCAGGATGCTGGACGTGCCGTAGTTCGTCGTGCCCGCCCCGGCGGACACGTAGCTGTCAGCGGTGGCCGTGAGCGTGACGGTTTCCGATGTGCCGCCGCCAACCGGGGCAGCGGCCGTGGTGAAGGTCCAGGTCTTGTCTGCCGCCAAGGCGTTCCCGGCAGCATCTTTGACCCCATCACTGCCGCCCTTGATTGTGGCCGTGTACGTCGTGTCCGCCGCCAGATCCGCACCCGGGTTCAACGTCCCAACCTTGGACGTGCTGTCGTACGTCACAGCTGCCGACACCGGCGTCGTCCCCGGCCCCGTTAGCGTGAACGTGCTGGCCGTGATCGTCGAGGCAGTCATCGCCTCCGAGAACGTCCCCGTCACATCTGCGCCCACCGCCACACCCGTGGCACCAGCAACCGGAGAGGTACCCGTCACCGTCGGCGCCACCGTGTCACCACCACCGCCACCGCCGGTGCCGTCGTAATAGTGCCAGTACCTGCTGGTGGCGTTCACATCCGCGAGCAACAGCAAACCGCTGTTGGCCGTGCCCGTCGAATTGTTGAGGTTCTGCTTCGTCGACGTCGCGTTGTGGACATACTGGTCGGCGTCCACAATGCGGGCCGTCTTCGCAGTGGTGAAGCTGATGTTGTTCAGCGGCGTGGATTTTTCGTAGATCGCGCCTCCCGAGCTGGTGCAGACACCGGCGTTCGTGATGCCCGTGCCACTCGACTTCGGATAGGTAGCGAAGGTACGCAACATCTGCGTGCTCTCATCAATCAGGACAACCACCCGGTTCGGGCACTCGGCCACAGTCGCGATCGTGTGCGCCGACCAGGCCGACGTCGACGCGTTCAATGCCAACAGCTGGATCAGCGGCTGGGACGACGACGTAAAGGACGTTTTAATAGCGGCGAAAACCCTTCCGCCCGAGGAGTCCAGCCACTTCAGGTTCATGTGGTCATCACCGCTGCGCTGTCCCGACACTGCCGCTACAGGGGTGGTCCAGGCGTTGCTCGCTGCTCCGTCGACGTGGTAGCTCCAGTACATGCCGTCCGTGGAGTCACCCACTTGCCGGCTCCACATCACGCCCATCTTGTTCCCACCGAACGCGATCACAGCCGAGGTGTCGTCCACAGACACGTTGCTCAATGACGCAGGATGCGTAAACGGCGTCCCCCACGTCGTGCCGTCCGTGCCAGTGACGTTCAGATAAATCCGGTTCCCCTGCTGCCACGTGGCCCACAGCCGACCAGTCGAGTCCTTATCGATGGTCAGGGCCTCGACGCGGTGGTTGTTGATGTTGGCAGAACCCAGCAGCCTGTACGTCTTTGCAGCCGAGTCGTAGCTGTAACGCCGCATCGTCGTAGGGTAGTTGGGCTCAGCCGGCACGCCGTCGTTGACGAACCGATAGCTCGCCACATACAACGTCTTCCCGTCCCACAGCACGTCATGGTGGGTGTTAGCCCGCGTATCCGTCGCCACACGTGTATCAACCCACGTGTTCGTCGCGGCGTTGAAGCGGAAGATATGAAAATCCGAGCTAGCCGTGTCCCACAGGTTCCCCCACCAGGACCCGTCGTTGAACCACAGCCCACTCGTTGACCGCTTCGTGCCCGTCGGCGTCCCCGTCCCGGTATGCGACGGACCCTCAACCCCAACATCACCCGGAGCAGCCGACGCCGAAACCGGCACCACCAAACCAGCCAGCGCAACAAGCAGTGCTGTCAGCAGTGCATGCAACCGCCGATCCCGCGGCCCGCGGAAGCGAAGATCAGACTTGCGGTCAACTCCCCGCCTTGCCAAAAGCCAGGAAGCCCTGGGACCCCTATCACGCCCGCCTTTGCGAAAAAATGGATAGTCCAGCAACGTCGCTCCCCGGAGTTGAATTTCACAGGCAATGCCCAGTTCGATCAGTGTCAGGTGCTGGAGCATCAAAAACAATCCCCGGCATCCCCCGTTGTGATGCCCCTGAAATCCCCTAACGGGGTATTCGGGATCGATCCCGAGTCCGCAGCTCCGTTCCCACCGCCCTGTAGCGGAGGCCTGACAACAAGGGCATTCTTTGGTGATTCCTCTTGCCGTGGCCGAGCGACGGAGCGCTCTCTAGTGCTCCACGGCCCATTCATCAAATGCCGATACTGAGATTATTAGAGCTACGGTCAGAAGGGGCCAGCAGAACGCGCATAAAGTGCCTATCTGCGGGACTTAGTGTTGGAGGAAGCTGCTTTAACCCTCGCACTCGACGCAGTATGAATGGCCGTTGCTCTCCCGCGCCAGCTGGGACCGGTGCCGGACAAGGAAACAGGAATAGCAGGTGAACTCGTCAGCGCCTGGGGAATCACCTGCATTATCGCTGGCCCACCTCATGTGATTCGGCGAAGACAGGACTTGGCTCACCTTCCGGCACCTGTTGAAGCCTGGTCAAGCACGACGGGCGTCCCCCTGCATGCGCTGGAAAGATTCCGGAACATGGGACGTTAACTCAGTAGGTCCAGCTGTCGAGACGGATGCAATAAGTGAGGTCCGTGGGAGCTGGTCCGGCAGTCAAGGGGGCTGTAGCGGTGGGCGTTGAACTGGTGATCGGTTATGACGGTTCGGAGCCGTCCAGAATGGCCCTGCGCTGGGGCCTGGCCTATGCCGTAGCCTCGCAGGCAAAGGTGTGCATCGTTCATGCCTGGATCTGGCCTCTATTCACCAACAACGTAGGACCGGTGAAGGGCGTCGCTGACAGCGGGCTGCGGCATGCGGCCGAAGAGATTCTTTCCGAGGGCGTGGACTTCGCGCACAGGACCTCACCCGGACTGGACATCGAGCCGAGGATGGTGGCTGGCCTGCCCGCGGAGGTCCTGCGCGAGGAATCGCTCGGTGCGGACCTGCTCGTAGTGGGCAGCCGAGGCCTGGGTGGCTTCCTGGGAAAGTTAGCCGGCTCCGTTTCCGTTGACCTCTCCCGGGCGTGCCCGTGCCCCCTCGTGGTGGTCAGGACTGAACGCGGGGAAGGAAAACCAGTGGTCGCCTGCATCGACGGGCAGCCGCGGAGCCACAGGGTCCTGGAACAGTCGGTCCGTGCGGCACAGGCACTACCGGCGAAGCTGCACATCGTCCATGTCGATTCCTCAGAGCCGGCATGGAAGCGCCACACGTCCTCCCGGACGCACGATAGCGACGTGCTGCGCAACGCGGTGCTGTGGGCGCAGGATTTCGCCCCTGACCTGGCCGTGACGGAGGAAATGCTCTCTGGGCACTCTGTAGCGACTGCGCTGGTTGAGGCGGGAGCAAATGCCGAACTGCTGGTATTGGGAGCCCACAGCCGTGAAGATCATCCCGGAACACTCGCGACGGTTCTGACCCACGCACACTGCAACGTCATGATCGCCAGATAACAGGGCAGCTGGCCCTTGCCCGGAACCTCCATGACGCCCCGAACGCTGGTGTCATAAAGTGGTATGTGGTCAGAGTTGATGTCAGTTTCTGTGCCACGGGGCCAATGGTGATTGAAAGGCGGAAGCTGGTTCAAGTACTGCTGCTCGCGCGACGTACTGAAAACTAGCGATCTCCCTCCAGGGGGCCGTTGGAGCGGTCCTCCTTTGGGTGGTCCTGAGCGATGGATTTCCCATCGTGATGTTCACGGGCCTGGGCGATCAGGTCCTTCAGTTCCTGTTCGTCCTTCACCGGTTGGCGCTGCCTGCGCCCGAGCTTACGGATTTGCCGTTCTTCCTCAAGCAACCGTGCAAAGATCCGGTTCCGCTCCCCGCTGTCCGCTGTGTAGCCGGGGTCAAGGTAGTTAATGGCGTCGCGGCGGGCGGCTGTAGTTAGCGCCTGAGTCTTACCGCGCGGACTGAGCAGGGACGCAAGAACAGTGATGGCGAGCACGGTGATGATAACGGTGAGCGAAAGCCCTGTATCGAACTCGATGACCGGCACCGGGTTGCCCTCGTTGATAAGCGGGACGGTGTTTTCGTGCAGGGCGTGGAGCATCAGTTTCACGCCGATGAATCCCAGAATCAGCGCCAGCCCATAGGAGAGGAAGATCAGGCGGTTCAGGAGCCCGTCGATCAGGAAGTACAACTGGCGAAGTCCGAGCAGTGCGAACGCGTTCGCGGTGAACACGATGAAGACGTCCTGGGTCAGACCAAAGATCGCCGGGATCGAGTCCAGGGCGAAGAGGATGTCAGTTCCGGCGATGGCGACCATCACGAGCAACATGGGCGTCAGCGCCCGTTTGCCGTTCTGAACCGTGAACAGCTTGTCACCGTCGTAGTAATCAGTCGTGTGAAATAGCCGCCGTGCTGCCCGGATCATGATGTTGTCCGCTGTTTGTTCCTCGGTACCTTCGTGCCTGAGCATGTTCCCTGCGGTAATCAGCAGGATCAGCCCGAAGAAGTAGAAAACCCAGGCAAAGGTGTTGATCAGCGCCGCGCCGAGGAGGATGAAGACCGTTCGTGCGATCAGCGCGAACGCTATGCCGAACAGCAGTACTTTCTGCTGGTCTTCGCGGGGGACTCCGAAGCTGGTCATGATCACCAGGAAGACGAACAGATTGTCCACCGACAGGGCCTTCTCAGTGATGAATCCCGCGAAATATTCGGCCCCGCGCGTTGCACCACTAAAAACGACTATGCCCAGACCGAAACAGAGTGCAATCCCTACATAGACCGAGGACCAGACTGCCGCTTCTGCCAGCGTTGGAATGTGCGGACGGCGGACAGGAAAAAGAAATCTAGGACCAGCAGCGCAACGATTCCCACGATGGTCAGGACCCAAACCAGCGACGGAACGTCCATTACTCCCGCTCTCGGTGGCCGATGAGGCCGGCAGGACGGGACAGCGTCCACCGGGGCGTCACCGCTTGCCGCCTCGCCTACAGGTGGCGCACATAGTGGGCACGGAGCGGAGCGTTTCATCATCTCGTAGGTTCATTACGGCCCCCTGGGTCTTGGGGTGGGCAGATGGTGTTGAGCAACCAGTAACCGCCCGCGACCATCAGCAGAAAGCCGATGGCGCCGATGACGGTGAGTTTGGTGATGATTCCTGCGATGATCAGCGCGAAGCCGGCTGCAGCTGTCAGGACGCCATACAGGGTTCCGGATGTTCGCCTGCTGCGGGTGAGTCCGGCGAGTTCCCGGGCAAGATCCGGATCTGCTGCGGCCAGTTCCTTTTCGAGCTTTTCAAGGCGCCTGCGTTCTTCATCCGACAGCGACACGGGGACCTTCTTGCGTACGGAAGTACGGCCGGTATTGAGGGTCCGGAACTACCCAAACCTGCCCCAACGGCGACTGCCCCCTGCACCATGTTCGACGGCTACCAATACGAGTTTTAGGTCAGGCGGCGAGCTGTTTGAGCTGAGGCGACCGCGAATCCGCCTGTGGGCTCGGCCCGTCGCCGGCCTATTCAAATTTTACGCTTTTGGGTCTCGTCGCATCACCCGTGCCCACGGCCAATGAGCCGAACCGAGGGTAGGTTCATCGCCGCAGTCGCGGTTACTCCGATGGCCGGAATGAATTCTTGCCGCCCGCCAGGCCCGTGGGGGTTCCAGTTAGGGCACACCCAAACCTGACGCCTCGCAGCCCCCGTCCGGCTTCACCGAAGGGGGCTGCGACCGACAGCCTCCCCCGGCAGTATGCGGCCGTGCTGGAAGGAGCTGCTGAATTGCGGAAGTGGAATTAGTGGGCCAGTGAGGGTCGCGAGTCCCCCGGCATGACGGCGGCAATCCCGGCGAGTGCCTCCCGCACCACCTGCTGCACGGGAAAGGCAACGTCGACCACGACGCCGGCTTCGTCGGCCGCGAGGGGTTCCAGCGTGGCGAGCTGGGACTCAAGCAGTGCCGGCGGCATGAAGTGCCCGGATCGGCCCTCAAGGCGCTGGCTGAGCACTTCCTTGCTGCCGTGCAGGTGCAGGAAAACGGTGTCCGGGGCTTGGGCGCGGATGGCGTCGCGGTAGCTGCGGCGCAGTGCCGAGCAGGCCAGGACCATGCCGCCGTCACCGGCTTTGGCCAGTTCGGCGCCGACAATGCCGAGCCATGGCCAGCGGTCCTCGTCGGTCAGGGGTGTCCCGGCCGCCATTTTGGCGACGTTCTCGACCGGGTGGAGGGAATCGCCGTCGAGGAACGGGACGCCAAGTTCCCGTGCGACGAGGTCTCCGATGGTGGTCTTGCCGCAGCCGGAGACCCCCATCACGATGACGCGGAGCTTGGGCTGCCCGGTGTTGGGGTTGGAAGTGTTCACCAGTCGTGGACCGTTCCGTCGATGAGGCGGTTGTAGGGCAGGTAGGCCTGCTGGTAGGGGTAGGCTGCGGCGGCTTCCTCGTTGAATTCGACGCCGATGCCGGGCTTGTCACCGGGGTGCAGGTAGCCGTCCTTGAAGGTCATGGACTGTTCGAAGACCTCGTTGGTCTTGTCCGAGTGCTGCATGTATTCCTGGATGCCGTAGTTGTGGATCGCCAGGCCCACGTGCAGCTGAGCGGCGAAGCCCACCGGGGAGATGTCGGTGGGGCCGTGGAAGCCGGACTTGATCTGGTACTGCGCGGCGAAATCCATCACCTTCTTCAGCGGCGAGATGCCGCCGAAGTGGGTGGACGCGGCCCGGACGTAGTCGATCAGCTGTTCCTTGATCAGGGTCTGGTAGTCCCACACCGTGTTGAAGATTTCACCGATGGCCAACGGGGTGGTGGTGTGCTGGCGGACCAGGCGCAGGCCCTCCTGGTTCTCGGCGGGGGTGCAGTCCTCGAGCCAAAACAGGTCGTAGGGTTCCAGCGCTTTGCCCAGCTTGGCGGCCTGGATGGGGGTCATGCGGTGGTGGCCGTCGTGCAGCAGCGGGATTTCCGGGCCGAACTCGTTCCGGACGGCCTCGAACACGGTGGGCAGGTGGCGCAGGTAGGCGCGGGTGTCCCAGTCCTCCTCCAGGGGGAAGGTGCCCCGCCCGGCGGGCTCGTAATCGTAGCGTTCGCCGGAGGCCTGTGCTTGGGCGGCCACGCCGTAGACGGCGTTGATGCCCGGGACGGCGGTCTGGATGCGGATGGACTTGTATCCGAGTTCCAGGTGTTCGCGGACAGAATCAAAGAGGGAGGGGAGGTCCGCGCCGGAGGCGTGGCCGTAGGCGCGCAGCCCGTTCCGGGATGCCCCGCCCAGCAGCTGGTACACCGGCATGCCGGCCATCTTGCCCTTGATGTCCCACAGCGCCATGTCCACGGCGGCGATCGCAGCCATCGTCACCGGGCCGCGGCGCCAGTACGAGGAGCGGTACAGGAACTGCCACGTGTCCTCGATCCGGTGCGGGTCCTTGCCGATCAGCAGCTGCGCCACGTGCTCCTTCAGGTATGCGGCGACGGCGAGCTCACGGCCGTTCAAGGTCGCGTCACCAATACCTGTCACGCCATCCTCGGTGGTGATCCGGAGGGTCACAAAGTTCCGAGAGGGGCTCGTTACGAACACTTCGGCGGCAATGATTTTCACAGCTGGTCCTTCCAAGGGCTGGGCTGAGTTGGAGACTTGGGGTTTGGTTTAGTTGGAGGTAACGACAGGTGGTGCGGTTGACCCGGTGGCCGTGCCACCGGTGGCGGTCCTACTGTCCGTTGTGTCGCCGCCGGCTTTTTCGCTGCCGGCGCGGCGGGCGCGGATTTCGCTGAGGATTTCAGCGTGCATGGCGTCGGTCAGCTTGTACTTGGACATCACCAGTACTGCCAGGATCGTCAGGACTGCCGGGATGGCGCCGGCTGCGAGCTGAATACCGAATACTGCGTCGGCAGTCTGCACGGCACCGGACTTGTAGCCGCCCAGGGCTAACGCGTAGGCAGCGAGTGCGCCACCGACGGCCTGTCCGGTTTTGCGGGTGAAGGAGAAGAGGGCGTAGGTGATGCCTTCCGTGCGGACGCCGGTCTTCCATTCGCCGTACTCCACGGTGTCGGCTTCAAGGGCCCAGACGACGATGTTGACGGCCAGGACGCCCAAGAGGCTGATGACGAGGCCGCCGAAACCGATCCAGACCTGGCTGGCCGGGGCGAGGAAGATGATGATGCCGCCGATGACGGTCAACAGGGATGAGTAGATGTACACGCGCTTCTTGCCAAATGCCCGGACCAGTCTGGGCATGAAGGCGGCGAGTACGAATGTGAGGACCAGTTGGGTGATGGACAGCACGGGGTAGAGGTCCAGCCGGCCCAGGACATCACGCAGGTAGTACAGCTGGACCGAGGTCAGGGCGAGGTAGCCGGAGAGGAAGAAGAATGAGCTGACGCACAGCATCAACAGGGGCTTGTTGCCCCGGAGGGTGTCCACGCTTTGCTTGAGCGTGACGTTAGGTACGGCGCGGTGCACGCGTTCCTTGGCTGTCAGGAAGGTGAAGAAGTACAGGGCGGCGCCGATTACCACGAAGACGAGGGTGATGGTGGTGAAGGTGTTTTGCAGGTCTGCGCCCGGCTTGATGAGTGGTGCGACAAAGATGCCCAGGCCGGAGCCCACCAGCAGGGCGCCGATCATACGGGCGGAGCCGAGTTTGGCCCGTTCGCCCGGGTCCTGCGTCATGGCCCCAGCGAGGGAACCGTAGGGGATGTTGACCAGGCTGTAGGCCAGGCCAAGGGCGGCATAGGTGACGTAGGCGTAAAGCAGGGTGCCGGACTCGCCGATCTGCGGCACCGAGAATGTTGCAACGCTGAGCAGGAGCAGCGGGATGGAGCCGAACATGATGAACGGGCGGAACTTGCCGAACCGCTTGCTGAACGTGCGGTCCACCACGCGGCCGGCAAAAACATCGGCGAAGGCGTCAAAGATCCGGACGGTGAGCAGCAAGGATCCGGCGGCGGCGGCGGAGATGCCGGCAACATCGGTGTAGTAGACCAGCAGGAACATGGTGGCGGTGGTGAAGGCCAGATTGTTGGCGGCATCGCCGGCGCCGTAGCCGACGATACTCAGTTTGCTCAGCTTTTTCATGGTGTGGGCTCCTTTACCCGGATGCCGCCTGGGGAAAGACGGCGAAAAGATGAAACGTTAGGGGTTGGAAAGTGTTTTGGTGCTGCCGTTCTTGGTGCCTGCCAGCGCGGTCCAGCGCTGGCGCAGCGCGTACGCTGCGGGCTTGGGGCGGCGGTCGCGGGTAAACACGCCCTTTTTGTTGCCATCCACGCGCATGATGCCGTTGGACGTTTGGAAGTCTGCGAAGTTCCATACCTGCTCGCCCACCATTGCATCCACCCGGTCGAAGACCCGGTGGTACATGGCCAAGAAGGCGGCCTGGTATTCCTCGCTCCAGGGCTGTTCGTAGATGGAGTGGAAGCCCGGCATGGTGTCCGGTCCGTATTCGGTCATGATCATGGGTTTGCCGTACTTGGCCTCCCACTGGCGCAGTTCCTTCTCCAGGACTGCTTCTGCGGTCTCCAGGTCCCCGTTGTTCAGGTACCAGCCGTAGTAGCGGTTGAGCATGATGACGTCGAAGAGGTCGCCCAGGAGTTCCTTGTCCGGGGTGTCGAACATGACGTTGACGTAGCCCACGGGACGGGTGGGGTCCAGCTCCCGGGTGAGCTGCGCCAGCGGCTCGAAGTATTCGCGGGCGCCTTCCTCGGATCCGTTGGGTTCGTTGGCGATGGACCAGATCACCACGGAGGGGTGGTTCTTGTCACGGGCGATCAGCTCGGTGATCGCCTGGCGGTGGTTGGCCGCGGTATTGGCGTCCACCCCGCCCTCAACGTAGGTCTTTTTCGCGATCCCACCGAAGACGGCGCCGAATCCGAGGTGAAGCCCCACGGCGGCGGTTTCATCGATCACCACGATGCCGTGGCGGTCGGCGAACTCCATCACTTCCTCGGCGTAGGGGTAGTGCGAGGTGCGGAAGGAGTTGGCGCCGGTCCATTCCAGGAGCTGGAAGTCGTTGACCATCTGGGCGTCGCTGTGGCCCTTGCCGATGGCCACGTGGTCCTCGTGCATGCCGAAGCCGGTGAAGTAAAAGGGTTCGCCGTTGATGAGGAATTCCTTGCCGCGAACTTCAACAGTGCGGATGCCCACCGGCAGCGTGTAGCTGTCCAGCAGGAGGTCCCCGTCGTGGACTTCGGCGGTGAGGCTGTACAGGTAGGCTGCGCCGGGCTGCCACAGGACGACGTCGTTGATCACCAGGGTGCCCTGGCTTCCTTCGCTGCGAGCCACTTCGACGCCGTCTGCGTCCCGAAGAGCGACGGCGACAGTTTCGCTGCCGCTGCCGCCCGCCGTCGTAACGGTGTAGTCCACGCTTCCGGTGGCACCTTCAAAGCCGGTGACCACGGTGATGTCGTCCACCGTGACGGCGGGGGTGCTGTAGAGCCAGAGGCTGCGGTGCAGACCGGCGTAGTTGTAGAAATCATGAAGGTAGCTTTGCTGCCGGCGCCCGTCCTCCGTAACGGTGATGGAGCCTGGCGGGATGGTGGCCTGCGTCAGTTCGTTGTTGACGGATACGGTCAACCGGAAGGCCTTCCCTGGCGTCACGTGATCAGTGATGTCTGCACTGAAGGGCATGTAGCCGCCCACGTGCTCGGCTACCAGGACGTCGTCCACCCAGACCATGCCCTCGTGGGTGGCGGAATCGAGGCGGAGGTGGATACGCTCCCCTGCCCAGCCCCGCGGTACCCGCACGTCGCGCTGGTACCAGACGTAGCCCACGTGGTCACGGATGGCCTTGTCGGGGAAGACGTCGTTGTAGCTTGCGGGGACTCCCATTTCGAGCGGAGTCTCGAGCGGTGCCTTGAACCATTCCTCGCGGTGGCCGGCCCGGTCGAAGTCCACCTTGAACCGGTACAGGCCGTCGAGGTTGACGAGTTCGCGGGTTTCACTGCCTTGGGGCTTAAGCATGTGGTGGGTCCTATCGCGTCTTTGCGGGCTGCGCCGGAGAAGAAATGTCGGGATCCGGCCATAGGCCGGGCGTTTGCTCTGCTAGTAATCCTAGTCACTTGGCAAAGATATGGCAAGCGGTTGCCAAATATGGCGAACATTCGTCAAAAAGGAGTGCCCGGACTGGCGGCAGTTCCGGGCACTCCTGCAGAGGTGAGAGTCAGACAGGCGTTGTGGAGGTGCTGAAGGTTCCCGACCGCGCTTCAATCAGCTGTACGACGGCACCGTCTTCGGCCAGGTCCGGAGCCACAATGTTCAGCAACGCCTGGATCCTGGCGGTGCCGTCAAGGCGGTTGGCTGCCGCCACCTGGTCCGCCAGCGGATCCTGGATGGCATTACCGGAGGCGGTGTAGTCCATCCAGGCGGAGATCATGAGCGCGGCGGCAGCACCGGAGCGACCCGCGGCCCGTTCGGCCTGCAGCACGGGCACCGCACGCATCCGGAGTTTGGTGCTGCCGTCCATGGCGATCTGCGCCAGGTGGTGGGCAATGCGTGCATTGCCGAAACGGTCGAGGAGCGCGGCCCGGTATGCCGGGATCTGCAGCTCTCCAGCGGGGAGGTTGGCCTCGGCCTCGTCCCAGAACTTTTGAACCGCTTCCAGGCAGGCCTGGTCTTCCAGGGCCCGGGCAACGGTGGCGTGTCCGCGAAGTTGGCCGGCGTAGGCCAGCAGGGAATGTGCGCCGTTGAGGAGCCACAGTTTGCGGTTTTCATAGGGTTCAATGTCGTCCACAAACACCGCGCCGGCATCTTCCCAGCGGGGACGTCCGGCCGGGAAATCCCCACTGAGCACCCAGTTGGAGAAGGGCTCCGCCACGACGGGCGCGTTGTCCCGGTATCCACAGGCGTCCTGGACGGCGGCGATATCGGTGTCAGTGGTGCGCGGGGTAATGCGGTCCACGGAAGTACTGACGAATCTGATGTTTTCGTCGATCCAGCGGGCCAGGGCGTCATCCCAGGCGCCCGCCATACCCACCACAGCGTTGCGCGCGACGGCGCCGTTGTTGGCCAGGTTGTCACAGCAGACCACTGCCAGCGGTCCCGCACCGGAAGCCCGGCGTGCAGCAAGGGCCAAAACCAACCGTCCCAGCGGCGTTATGGGTTGTCCGTCGGAGGCGAGCCGCGCAAGATCCAAGGCGACCTCGGCCGAGGCAGGGTGCAGCTGGCCGTCAGCGCCGAGGCCGTAGGCGGCCTCGGTGATGGTCAGGGTGACGACGGCAGTAGCTGGGGCAGCAATAAGCTCTGCCAAGCGCTCCACGTTTGCGCCGTCCACGGCTTCAACGATGCTGCCGACGACGGTGAAGGTATCTCCGCTATCGGCGCGCTCCACCAGCGTGAAGAGTCCGTCCTGTTCGGAAAGGGCCAGGGCGGCGTCGGGCCTGCGGCCGGTGAAGGACGCGATTCCCCAGTCAGCGGCGTCTCCGGCCTGGTTGGTGTACCAGGCCTGGTGGGAGCGGTGGAAGGCGCCCAGTCCCAGATGCACAATGCGCACCGGCGCCTTGATGGCCGGACGAAGTCGGCGGTTCAGCTGGGGAAGGTTCACTGCCGGCTCTGCGCCGGTGAGTACAGCGGCGCTCACAGCTTGAACACCCGCCGGGGGGAGGCATCGACGATGTCGATAATGAGCTCGTGCGCGCGGTCCTCGCTGACCCGGTGTTCCGCTACGAGCCGGGCCAGGAAGGAGGCCTCGATCCGCCGGGAGGCGTCGTGCCGGGCCGGGATGGAGCAGAAGGCCCGGGTATCGTCGATGAAGCCTGAGGAACGGGAGAAACCTGCGGTCTCGGTGACGGCGGAACGGAACCGCAGCATGGCATCGGGGGCGTCCAGGAACCACCACGGGGCACCGATATAGACAGACGGGTAGAAACCTGCCAACGGGGCGAGTTCGCGGGAGAACACGGTCTCATCCAACGTGAAGAGCACCAGGTGGAAGTCCTTCGCGGTGCCGAAGTCCTGCAGGACGGGCCGGATGGCCTCCGTGTAGTTGACCGCGAACGGGATGTCGTGCCCGGTGTCCGCGCCAAAGGCGTTGAATGTTGGCTCGTGGTGGTTGCGGTACGAGCCGGGATGGATGGTCATGACCAGGCCGTCCTCCACGGACATCCGGGCCATCTGGTACATCATGTGGGCTTCGAAGTCCGCGCGGTCCTGTGCCGTTGCCTTTCCGGAGCGGGCACGGTCGAACAGTTTCGCGGCATCGGCGGCGTCCAGCTTCAGCGTCGCCGGGGTCAGCACGCCGTGATCCGCTGAGACGGCACCGTGCTCCACAAAATATCGACGCCGGTTCTCCAGCGCGGTGAGGTAGGCGCCATAGCCTGTGCCGCCGTCGCCCGCTGCCGCGATGAGCCGGTCCACGTTCTCCAACCACGACGGGTGTGCGATGTTGAGGTAGGCGTCGGGGCGGAAGGTGGGCAGCACACGCCCATGGAAGCTCGGGTCCTGGGCGATGGCCTTGTGGCTTTCCAGCGAGTCCAGGGGATCGTCTGTGGTGGCCAGGACCTCGATATTGAAATCCTTGAACAGCTCCCGCGGCCGGAAACCCGGCTCCTGAAGCTTGGCGGAAATGGCGTCGTAACTGGCATCGGCCGTGTCCTCGCTGGGCTCCCCCTGCAGGCCAAAGACGCTGGAGAACTGCGTGCGGAGCCAGTACCCGGAGGCGGTGCCCTCGAACAAGGGCCAGGCTTTGCAGAACTCACGCCACACCGAACGGCTGTCCGGCCGCGACGTGTTCGATTCCCGGAGCCGGTCCAGCGGAACACCGCTGGCGTGGATCAGCCGGGTGACGTAATGGTCCGGGCTGACCAGCAACACTGCCGGATCCGGAAAGGGCGTGTTCTGCTCGATGACTGCGGCGTCAACGTGCCCGTGCGGGGAAATGATGGGAAGGTCCTGGACGCGCTGCAGGAGCTCGCGCGCAATACGGCGGGTTCCTGGATCAGCGGGCAGGAGCCTATCTGGGTTGGCGGCAATCGACTGTGACATACGTCAATCCTCCGGCTTCGCCGTCGGCTTTGTCAACCGGTTGCCAAGTTTGCCACCGCAGTTTCTGAAGGAGGAATCAGCCCGCGGCCAAGAGCCGGCCGCTGGACCCGCGCAACACCAGTTCCGTTTCCACATGCAGGGTCCCGGCGGGTTCCCCGTTACCGTGCAGCAGATCGAGCAGCCGGGTGGCAGCGCCGGAGCCGCACTCCCCCAAAGGCGAACGCACGGTCGTCAGTGGCGGTGTGGTGAAATCGGCACCGAAAATGTCGTCAAAGCCCACAATGCTGATCTGGTCCGGCACCACCATGCCGCCGGCCTGCAGCTCCTGCATGAGGCCAATGGCCAAAAGGTCGTTGTAGGTCAGCACAGCTGTGGCCCCGGTCGCCAGGACGTCGCGCGCCACCTGCCTGCCGCCGTCGACCGTTGGTTTGCTGGACTCCACACGCACGGCTTCAAGCCGCGACCATTCGCACGCAGCCTGCATGCCTTCCCAGCGCCGCGCGGACATCCAGGACCGGGCAGGGCCTGCCACGAACGCGAGCTTCTTGTGGCCGTGGCCGGCGAGGCTGCGGACTGCTTCGCCGATGCCTTTCCGGACATCGGGAATGACGCAGGGGACGCCCTCAACCTCGCGGTTGATAACCACTAGGGGTTTATCCCGGGAAAGGGCACGGATATCTTCGTCGTCCATGCGCGGGCTGGCGAGGATCAGGCCGTCGGCGGTGGTCAGCATGCGCCGGGCGGCGGTGAGTTCGGTGACGGCTGACTCCGCGGACTCGGCTAGCACCAGGGTGTAGTCACGCCGGGTACCGGTGGTCTGGGCGCCACGGATGATGTCGAAGAAGGTGGGGTTGGTGATGTCCGCCACGATGAGACCGAACGTGTTGGTCCTGCCGGTGGGCAGTGCCCGGGCGAACGGGTTGACCTGGTAGTTCAACTCGGCGGCGGCGTCCTCGATGAGTTTCTGCGTCTTTGCGCTGACCCTGCCCGGCTTACTGAGCGCGCGTGAGACGGTGGACGGGTTGACGCCGGCCACCTTGGCGATGTCGTAGATGGTGGCATTGGTTTTCCCGTTCCGGGCGTGCTTTTTCGCCGGGTCCGAGGATGCGGCCGCATCCGGCGTCGTGGGATCAGTCACCGCCCCATCCTAACGAGGAAGAGCCCGCCCGGGTCGCAGTAGTGCCGTTTTGAGGAGGAGGACACTTATTGCGACCCGGTCGGGCTGCGATGGGTGGTTAGGAGCGCTCGGGGAACTTGCCCTCAGCCGCGATTCGCTTGTTCAGCTCCGCGATGAACTCGTCTTCGTCAAAGTCCAGCCCCACCTCGGTGCCGGTCCAGCTGGAGAGGTGGATGGCGTTGGCCAGGCGGACGCCGTTGATGCCGTCAGAGCCGGGCGCCAGCAGCGGTGTGCCGTCCAGGATGTTGGCGGCGAAGTTTTCCAGCACGCCGGAGTGCTGCGCACCCCAGGCCGATTCGAACTCGATGATCTCCGTGCTGTAGAACTCCTCCGGGTTCAGCTGGCCCATGAACAGCTTGCGGACATCGTCCATGTCCATGCTGTCGCTGAGTTCCCGCTCGGGTTTGACCAACCGGGTGACGGTGGCGGTTTTGGAGTTTTCGACGACGATCTTGCCTTGGTCGCCCAGGATCTCGAAGCGGTCGGTTCCTACGATGTCGTGGGTGGCGGTGACGAAAACGCCGGTGGCGCCGTCGCCATAGTCCACCACGGCCGTAACTTCGTCCTCGACGGCGATGTCCCGGCGGAACCCGTAGGCCACCTTTGCGTAAACGGTCTTTGGCACGCCGCAGATCCACTGCCACAGATCCAACTGGTGGGGTGCCTGGTTGACGAGGACGCCTCCGCCTTCACCGCCCCACGTGGCGCGCCATTCGCTGGAGTTGTAGTAGCCCTGGGGGCGCCACCAGTTGGTAATGATCCAGTTGGTGCGCCGGATGGCACCGATCTCGCCGCTTTCGACGATTTCTTTGAGCTTTTGGTACAGCGGGTTGTTGCGCTGGTTGAACATGATGGCGAAGGACAACTCAGGCTTGGACGCTGCGTATTCGTTGAGTTCCTTGACCTGCTTGGTGTAAACGCCCGCCGGCTTCTCCACGAGCGCGTGAATATTCCGTTTGAGAGTTTCGATGCCGATTTCCGGGTGCAGGAAGTGCGGGACACAGGTCACCACGGCGTCCACGACGCCGCTTTCCAGCATGGCGATGTAGTCGTCGTAGAAGGGCGCATCCGGGTAGGTGGCAGCAGCCGATTCCTTTTTGGCGGGGTCGGTGTCGCAGATGGCGCCGATCTCCATGTTGGGGACCAGCCCATCGGTGATGAACTTGGCGTAGGCGCCGCCCTGCTGGCCGAAGCCGATGATGCCCAGGCGTACTTTCTTGGTCATGGTCAGATGCTCCTGTGTCTAGAAAAGGGCCGTGTGGCCCATGGCGGTGAGGTTGTTGTACGAGGTTTGCAGGGCTTCCCATACCGTCCGGCCGTAGAGTTCGTCCTGTTCGACCAGCATGTATTTGGCGCCGGCAGCCTCGGCGGCCGGAATGATGGAGGGGAAGTCCAGGTTGCCCTCGCCGACTTCGGCGAACTGGACTACGTCCTTGAATTCGCGCATGAAGCCCGTGAAGTCACCGCTGTCCAGCATCCCGAAGGCGGCTTCGGGGAGTGTGCCGATGCGGTAATCCTTGAGGTGGACCATGGCGGTGCGGCCGGCGTATTTTTCCAGGGTTCGGACGGGGTCGAGCCCGCCGCGCTGGACCCAGTGAACGTCGATTTCCAGGCCCATGGCCGGTGAGTTGTCCGCGATGATATCCAGCATGTACTTGCCGTTGAACTTCGCGAACTCGATGTGATGGTTGTGGTAGTACAGTCCGATCCCGTGTTCCTGGAGGCGCTCGGCGTAGCCGTTGGCTTGCTTCGCGAAGTCCACTACCGCCTCGATGGATTTCATGGCGGAGAACGGCAGCATGCCGATGCGCAGGAGCTTTGAATCCAGCCGCTGGGCGTCCTCGACGATTTTGTCGAAGTCCTCCTGGAGCGAATCGCCCGGCCGGCCCTGGGGTTTCTCCAGGGTCACGGAGAGTGCCGCGATGTCCACGCCGAGTTCGGCGCGGGACTTCTCCAGCTCCGCGACGTTCTCAGCGGACATGGGGATCTGGGATATTTCGACGGCGTTGTAACCGATCGCGCTGATCTTGCGGAGCGTCTCGAACGGCCCGGTCTCTGCGAAACTGTCCTTCAACATCATTGCCTGCACGCCTATCGTGGCCATGTCATTCCTCCGTTGTTGTTTTGCTGGCGGTGCCCTAGGCGGGCACGCCTGCCTGTTCGTTCTGCTGACGCTGGACTTCCAGGAGCCGGTGCCGGTCTGCGCGCCGTTTTTCCTGGCGGTCCGGGTCGGGTACCGGTGAAGCCAAGAGCAGCCGTTGGGTGTAGGGGTGTTCAGGGTTGGTGGTGACGAGGTCTGCGGGGCCTTGTTCGACAATTTCGCCGCGGTACATCACGGCCACACGGTGGCTGATGTGGCGGACCACATCCAGGTCGTGGGACACGAAAAGATAGGAAACTCCCGTGTCCTGCTGGATCTGCAGGAACAGGTCCAGGACGCGGGCCTGGGTGGAAAGATCCAGGGCACTGACCGGCTCGTCACACACAATAAGCTTCGGCGACAGTGCCAGGGCGCGGGCGATGGCAACGCGCTGGCGCTGGCCGCCGCTGAACTCCCGCGGAAGCCGGTGGATAGCGTCCGAGGGCAACCCCACCTGGTCCAGGAGTTCCTTCACCCGCTTCTTCGCCTCGGCCGGCGGTTTACCCTGCACAGCCAGGGGTTCGGCCAAGATGTCCCCGACTTCAAGCGCCGGGTTCAGGGAGGTGTAGGGGTCCTGGAAGACCACTTGCATGTCGCGGCTGAGCACGCGGCGTTGCTTTCGGGTGGCCTTGCTGATGTCTTTGCCCTCGAACATGATCCGGCCGCTGGTGACCGGTGCCAGGCCGAGGACAGCCCGTCCCAGGGTGGTCTTGCCGGACCCGGACTCCCCCACCAGGCCCAGGGTCTCGCCCTGGCCGATGGTGATGGTGATGTCCGTCAGGGCACGGAAGGGCTTTGAGCGCCAGCCTTTGCCGTGGTACTCAACCACCAGGTCCTCCACCCTGAGGAGCTCGTCGCGGTCTCCTCTCCTGGTGAGGCCGGTGTTGGGGGCGACTGCGGTCATGATGACGTTTCCTTCGGGCTGGCGGATACGAGCATGGTCATGGGTTCTTTACCTTCGAGCATGGAACCAAGCAGGGTCCGGGTGTACTCCTGCTTGGGGTTGCGTAGGATTTCCCGGACCGGTCCTTCCTCGACAAGCCGGCCGTTCTGCATGACCACGACGCGGTCGCAGAGGTCTGCCACGACGCCGAAGTTGTGGGTCACGAGGATCACGCCGACGCCCAGGCGGCGCTGGAGGTCGCGGATGAGGTCCAGCACGTCAGCCTGGACGGTGACATCGAGCGCGGTAGTGGGTTCATCGGCGATGATGAGGTCCGGTTCGCAGCTGATGGCGCCGGCGATGAGGACGCGCTGGGCCATGCCGCCGGAAACCTCGTGCGGGTAGGCCCTAAAGGTCCGCTCGGGGTTGACGATTCCGACGTCGGCAAGCAGCTTCATGGCCCGTGCGGTCGCTTCTGCCTTGGAGATTCCCAGGATGCGCACCATGGGCGTGACCAACTGGTAGCCGATAGTGAAGGCCGGATCGAGGTTGCTCATGGGTTCCTGCGGGATATATGAGATCCGCTTGCCGCGAAGCTTGGACAGCCGGTCCTGGTTCACTTTGTCTTCACCGGGGGCGACGGTGTAGCTGCCATGAAACTGGATGGCGCCGGCGACGATGCGTGCGTTCTCGGGCAGCAGGCCCAGGATCGAGAACGCCGTCTGGGATTTCCCTGAACCGGATTCACCCACAATGCCGAGGATTTCACCCCGGTCAACGTGGAAGGACACGTCATCCACCACTTTCTTGATGGATCCGTCGGCCTGGGGGTAACCGACACCGAGGTTGGTCACTTTAACCAGGTGGTGCTCGGTTCCCGCTTCGACAGCTTCAACAGTTTTGCGGGCTGACTTGGCGGCGCTGGTCGAGGCAGCGTCTTCGGCCTCGTGTGTCTTCTTCCTGCGGTGCTTGATCTTTTCCTGGTCTTCCAAAGCGTCCCTGATGGCGTTGCCCAGCAGGACCAGGGCACCTATCGTCAACGCCATGGCAAAGGCAGGCCAGAAAAGCAGGCTGGGGGTGAGATAAACGTTCTTGAATCCTTCGCTGAGCATCACACCCCACGAGGCCTTGGCCGGATCGCCAAGGCCCAGGAACTCCAGGCCGGACTGGATGGCGATGGCAACACCGGCGATCGCGGCGGTCTGGATGATGATGGGTGCCCTCACCACGGAGAAGATGTGTCGGGTGATGATGCTCAGGTCCGAAAGCCCGGAGACCCGTGCGGCGTCGACGTAAAGTTCGTTTCGGACTGATTGGACTGCTGACCGGGTCAGGCGAAAGTAGGAGGGGCTGATCAGGATGCCGAAGGCGATCATGGCAATCCAGACTGACGGGCCGAAGGCGGCCCGGATGGTCAGCAGCACGATCAGGCCCGGCAGGCTCATGAGGATGCTGACAATCCAGTTCGAGACGGCTTCGAACTTCCCGGCATAGTAGCCGGCAATCAGGCCTGCAGGCAGGCCGATCGCAATGGCTACGGCTGCGCAGAGCAGCGCTGAGAGCAGTGTCAGCTGTGCACCGAACAGCAGGCGGCTCCAGACATCCCGGCCTGAGCTGTCGGTGCCCAGGATGTTCACCGAGTCAGGGGCGGCAAGGGTTTTGGAGATGTTGGCGAAATTCTCGTCGAACGGCGCCAAAACATCGGCGAATGTGGCAAGCAGGGCCATGACCAGCAGGATGGCTACGGCGATGATTCCGAGGGGGTTTCTTATCAAACGTTTCAGGACCGTGGAGCGGACCACAGTTCCGGTCTGGCCTGTGGTGCCGGGGACGGGGGTCAGGGCTGAGGTTTCGACGGACTCGGTCACGAGGCACGCACCTTCGGGTTGAGCCAGCCGTTGAGCAGGTCAACGATGAGGTTGACCACAATCACGACGGCGACGGTGTACATAACTACGCCCATCACGACGGGCTGATCGCTTTGGCTGGTGGCAGCGACGGCGAGCGGACCCATGCCGGGAAGGGCGAAAATCTGCTCGATGATCACTACGCCGCCCAGCATGCCGATGAGCTGCAGGCTGAGGACTGTGAGCCCGGCCGGGGCCGCGCTGCGCAGGACATGCTTGAAAAGGATTTCCCGCTCCTGGATTCCGCGGCTGCGGAGGGTCCGGACGTAGTCGCGTTCCAGCTGCTTGATCACCGCGCTGCGGATTTGCTGCGCCCCGCTTGTCACGCCGTTAATAAGGAGTGCTAAGACGGGCAGGGTCAGCGAAAGTATCCACGCGTCGGCTCCGGCGCCGGGGGATATCGTGCTGGTGGCGGGGAACAGGCCCATCTGGATTGCGAGGAGAGTGACCAGGATGATCCCGATGACGAACCCCGGGATGGAGTCGCCGATGATGGCGCCGACCTGGACGATCCGGTCCACCCATCCGCGCTTCACGGCGGCGGCAACGCCGATGAGGGTGGCGATCATGGCAATAAGGATCATTGCGGTGAACACCATGGTCATGGTGACCGGGATGCGCGTGGCAAGGGCGTTCGCTACCGGTTCGGAAGTAAACCATGAGCTGCCCAGGTCACCCTGCAGCGCGTTGGCGACCCAGTCCAGGTATCGGGTAAAGATTGGCTGGTCCAGCCCGAGTTCTGTTTCCTTCAGCGCCACCTGTTCGGGGGTGGCCTGGTCGCCGACGATGTTGCGGGCGATGCTTCCGCTGGAGAGGTAGAGCAGGAAGAAGGTCAGGGCCGAAACGGCGAACAGGACCACGACTCCGCTGCCGAGACGTTTGAGGATGAATCTGATCATGGCTGGCTCCATTGAACTGGCATGGTGGTTGCCTTGGCTGCGTGGCCGTCCCGGCGGGGGCGGCCACACAGCGGCATCCTGCTTTTAGTGCTTACGCTCGGCGCTTAGCTGGCCGGCGCGTAGTTATAGATCGAGGGAACCGCCTGCTGGATCTGAGGCGTGACGGTGATCTTGTCGTTGTGGTAGTACATCTGGTTCACCCGGAACAGCGGGGCGAACCAGGCCTGCTCCACGACGTACCTGTTCACTTCCTTGGCGAGCTCGTCCGCGTTTTCGCCGCCATTCTGCACCGCATCAATCTTTGCCTGCAGCTCGGGAGTGGTGTTCTTGAACGGGTTGTACAGCGCCTTTGTGGAGATCATCTGGTTGATGGCCACCCACGGCTCGCCCTGGAAGAGGGAGAAGTACATGGTGGTGAACTTCTGCGCTGCAATGTCACTGGTGAACGTGTTGGTCAGCGCTGCACCGACGTTCAGGGTGATCCCCACATCCGCCAGCTGCTGCTTGACCACGGCCAGCTGGGTTTCAAAACCGGGAAGCGACGGAATTTCAAGGGTTACTCCGGTTTCGTAGCCGGCTTCTTTCAGCAGGGCCTTTGCTTTGGCCGGGTCATACGGGTACTTGTCCTCAAGATCCTCCACCCAGGCGCCGCTCTCCTTGCCGAAGGGCTGGGACGTCGGAGTGCCCTGCCCCAGCAGGACCTGATCAAGGACCGTCCTCCTGTCGAACGCGTGATTGATGGCCTGACGCACCCGCACATCCTTAAGGGGTGCGTTCTTGGCCCCGTCACGGTCCATCAGCAGAAGTCCCTGCCAGTCCACCTGGTTCGCGGCCAGCTTCATTTTTGCGCCCTCTGCCTGCTTGCCGGTCTTGGGATCCAGCAGGGTGGCGTCCACCTGGCCCGACACCAGGGCGTTGGTCCGGGCAGTGAGGTCAGTCAGGGTCTTGAAGGTGACTTTTTCGAACTTCTGCAGGTCCTTGTTCCAGTAGTCCTTCCGGGCTGTGAAAACGGACTGGGAGTCCTTGACCGTGGCGGCCTTGTCCATCACGTAGGGGCCACTGCCGACGGGCTCGGTCTTGATGCCTTCCGTGCCCAAAGCTGTCGGGCTTCCCATCAGGCCGGCGGCCTGGCTGAGGTAGTACTCAAGTGAAGGGTCCGGCTGGGTCAGGTTGAGTTCAACCGTGTCCGCATCAACCACCGCGACGTCCGAAACTGCTGTGAGCTGGGCCATCTGGGGGCCGTTGGCCTTCTTGAAGTGGTCCAGGTTGGCCTTGGCTGCCACGGCATCGAACTTCGAGCCATCGCTGAATGTGACGTCAGTGCGCAGATCCACGGTCAACACCGTGTTCGTTTCGTTGTATTTCCACTCGGTGGCGAGCATAGGGCTGAGCTGGCCGTCTGCCTCCCGCTTGAGCAGCGAGTCATAGGCCACCTGGTAGGGCTGCAGTACGTGGCCCACATGCGCCTGGGCAGGGTCCCAGGAACGGATTTCCTGGACAGTGCCCAGAATCAGCGTGGTTGTTTTAGGGGCGCCGGGGTTGGAGGTGCCTGAGGCGCCGCCGCAGGCGGTCAGCGCCAGTGCGGCGCTGGTGAGAAGAGCGGCTGCTGCCGCTTTGGGACCTAACTTCATTGTTGGCTCCTGAACCATGGAACGGGGAAATGAACAATTCACGGTGGTGTGGCCTGTGCCACACAACACCCTTGTGGGATTCAGAGTACGCATTGTTGCCGCCGTTGGCAACCGATTGTCAGAATCGCTGCCTTTTGGTCCCGGTCAGCAGACGTGAAAGGCCCGGCAGAGGGTTTGGGCGGCAGCTGTACGCTCGGTGCGTGGTTCAGGAAACCATCGTGGCGGAGTCCGGGTAGCTTTGGCGGTAAAGCTCTTTAACGATCCGCAGTGACTTCTCTGCCTCCTGGGGGTCAATCCAAAAGGTGCCTTCTTCCTGTAGCTGGGCGTAGAAGTCTGCGATCAGCAATTCGTGCGAAACGCCCCAATACGCGCGGCCACCGGAAGCAGCCACGCGTTCGGGTACCACCTCCACGCGGCCGTCTGTATAGGTAACTGTAAGATCGCCGCGGAGGCTAAGCGTGGCTTTGTCCGTGACGATGTCCAGAGTGACAGGGGCGTTCACTGCATTGGCGAGTGTTGCGTAGAAAGCACTGCGCGTGCCGCTCTTGTGCTCGGCCACGAACTCCGCGGTGTCTTCCACTTCAATGGTGTCGCCCAGAATCCTGGTGGCCGCGTTGCCTGCCAGGGACAGAATGTCCCCGACCAACCATTGCAACAGGTCAACGGTGTGGATGGCCTGGTTCATCATCAGCCCGCCCCCACCCCCAGCCCAGGTGCCGCGCCAGGGGCGGCTGCGGTAATAGTCTGCGTCGCGGTGCCATACGACTGTTGCCGACGCACCGACCACGGCGCCCAGCTCACCGGAGGCGAGCAGGGCGTGCATGGCCTGCGAGGTCGCGTTGTAGCGGTTCTGAAAGCAGACTGCTATCTTGGCTGTGCTTGCCTTGGCTGCTTCCACAAGTCGCCTCCCTTCCTCCAGCGTGTGGGCAAGCGGCTTTTCGACAACCACGTTAACGCCGCGCCCAAGGCAGTCCACTGCGATCGAGGCATGCAGGTTATGAGGCGTGGTGACGTGCACAACGTCCGGTCCGATGGCATCCAAGAGAGTCTGGTGATCAGGGTATCCCGGCACTCCGTAGGCGGCTGCGGCTGCGGCCAATCGTTCAGGATCCGTGTCGCAGACAGCCGCCAAGTGCACGCCCTCAAGCTTTGCGATGGCTTCGAAATGCACCGCTGACACGTCCCCGCAGCCGATGACGGCGGCCTTCAACCCGGTCACGAAAGATCTATCCCGTTTTTGGCCGCCAGGGACGCGAAAGCACGTGCGGCGGCGCCGAAAGCTGCAGGTCCGGAGAAGCCCCCCAGTTCGTGCGCGCTGGCCAGGTGCGGCTCGAGGGAGGCGAAGCCGGCGTAACCGTCAGCCTTCAAGGCCGCGATGGTCGCGCCCAGTTCACCGTCACCTTCACCCGCGGGCACCACTTCACCCGTGCCAGAGACTGCGTCCTTGACCTGCAGGTATTCAAGGTAGGGGCGCAGCAGCGCGTAACCCTCGGTGTAGGGCTTCACACCCACCTGGACGAAATTAGCGTTGTCCCAGGCGACCCGCAATGCCGGCGAGTCAACGGACTCCATGAGGTCCAAAACACGCTGCGGCGTGTCACCGTAGATGCCTTTTTCATTCTCGTGCAGGAGCACGACGCCGGCGCTCTCCGCTTCCCGGGCCAGGGCCCGCATCCGAGTGAGCACGTCATCACGGATCTCGTCCTGAGTCTGGTTTTCCCCCCGGAAGAACGAAAAGATCCGGATGTACTTGGTGTCCAGGCCCTTGGCAACAGAGATAATTTGCCGCAGGCGTGACACCTCGTGGTCCACCGGAAAGCCGATGTCTACCTTGCCGATGGGGCTCGCCACCGCCGAAACCTTCAGGCCTACAGCGTCAAAGGTCTCCTTAAGTTCAGTCACCTGCTGTGGCCGCAGTTCCGAAACGTTCACCCCCCAGGCGCTACGCACTTCGATGTGGCTGGCGCCCAGTGCCAGCAGGACGGCGGCCTGGACTTTAGGGTCCGGGTCCACTTCGTCTCCGAATCCTGAAAGGGCCCAGAAAGTAGTCGATGCTTCGCTAGTTGGTGCAGTCACGCAGGTCTCCTTAGGGTGTGCCCCGCAACGGGACAGCCGTGCTCAGCTCAGGCGCGTGGGTAACTCAGAGCGCAAGAGTCGTTTTACTCTAGACCCCTTGCCACCCTTTGACAACCGATTGCCAAAGTACACGGGCGTGTGGCAATCTGTAATGTACGTGTCTGTGGTAACGGTCACAATGCCCTGTCATACCGTTCAGAGAGGAACGCCATGGCGATAAAAGCGGCCGGAACCGATCGCCCTGCCACCATCCACGACATCGCCGCCCTGTGCGGAGTTGCCGCGTCCACCGTTTCTCGCGCCCTGTCCACTCCGGACAGGGTCAACATCCGGACCAGGGCCCGCATAGAAGCGGCGGCAGCCGAGCTGAATTACGTCCCGAATATCCAGGCCAAGGCCTTGAGTTCGGGGCGTACCGGAGCAGTAGGCGTCCTTGTTCCGGACATCACCAACCCTTTCTACTTTGATCTCATCAGGGGCACTCAACTGCAGCTCAAAGCCGCGGGCTACACCCAACTCCTCGTGGACACTGAGGAATCGGACGAGGTGGAAGCCAGCAGCATGGAGCAGCTGCGCAAGAGCGCAGATGGAATCATCGTCACAGCCTCCAGACTCAGTGACGAGGCTCTGCTCGCGGCGTCCGTCCAAATCCCTATGGTGGTGATCAACCGTGACATCACCGGCGTTCCAGCAGTTGTCATAGATACCCCCTCTGCAACCACCCAAGCATTGGATCACCTGATTTCACTGGGCCACAGCCGCATAGCCTTCATAGCCGGCCCGCTCACCTCACAGTCCAGCACGCTGCGCTGGGATGCCCTCGCTGCAGCCGCTGAGGACCGCGGGGTAGACGTGCGTAGGCTTGGACCCTTCGCCCCCAAAACTCAGTCCGGAGCCGCCGCCGCCGACGCGGCCGTCCACTCCGGAGTCACCGCCTGCATCGCCTTCAACGACCTGATCGCCATCGGCATGCTCCAGCGCCTGCGCGAACGCCGGATCCGGGTACCGGAGGACATGAGCGTCGTGGGCTGCGACGACATCTTCGGCGCGGACTTCTGCAATCCCCCGCTAACCACGATGGCATCACCCATTGAACAGGCAGGCCGAGTAGCCGTCTCCATACTGCTCGCCCAGCTGAATCCGCGTGGCAGCGGAGGCACCCGCAACCGCTCCGTTATGCCCACCCACCTCACGGTTCGAGGCTCCACCGGAACGGCACCGGCTTTAGATAACCGACACGAAGGGTTGTAAGACAGCGAAAGTAGGGGTACGTGAACAACCCGACTAGAAGTAGCTGGGCAACCCCCGCGCGCTGCCGTGGCGGCAGTCACGGCGAAACCCAGGAATCGCGAAAACCCCACCCGCTTCTGGTGTCTCGAACAGGCACAGAAGAGACGATGGCAGGCAGGCCAACCTGTCAGTACTGCCTATTCTTTTTGGGCGGCAGTGCGAGCCTGCAGATCTTGGCCCAGGTGGAGCCGACCTGCTTCCAGATGGGGCCGGTGGTGTAGATCAGCCCGTAGCGCTGACAGATATCGCGGACCTTCGGTGCGATTTCTGCGTACCGGTTGGAGGGCAGGTCCGGGAAGAGGTGGTGTTCGATCTGGTGTGAGAGGTTGCCGGTCATCAGATGCATGAATTTCGACCCGGAGATGTTTGCGGACCCGATCATCTGGCGGACGTACCAGTCACCGCGCGTTTCGCCTTCCACCATATCTTCGGTGAAGGTGTCGGTGCCTTCGGGGAAGTGGCCGCAGAAGATGACGGCGTGGGCCCAGAAATTGCGGACGGCGTTGGCCGTCAGTGTGCCGTAGAGGGCCTGCTTGCCGGAGCCGGCGAGCATGGCGACGGCGGGCGTGGCGGCGTAGTCCTTGGTGAACTGCTTGAGGGCTTTTCGCCCGAGGGATTTGAGGTCCTTGACGAGGGCCTCCTTGGACTTCTTACCTTCCTTGTACTCGGTCAGTTCAAGGTCGTAGATGGCGATGCCCCACTCGAAGACCGGCGCCAGCAGCGCGTTGTAGAGCGGGTTGCCCAGGTTGTACGGCGTCCATTCCTGCTCAGGGTCCATTCGCAGCAGATTGAATCCCACATCGTTGTCCTTGCCCACAACGTTGGTCCAGCGGTGGTGGGAGTCGTTGTGGGTGTGCTGCCAGGCGCGGGAGGGGGCGACGAAGTCCCACTCCCAGGTAGTGGAGTGGATGTCCGGGTCCCGCATCCAGTCCCACTGGCCATGCAACACGTTGTGCCCGATTTCCATGTTTTCGAGGATCTTGGCAAGACTCAGCAGGGTAGTGCCGGTGACCCATGCGGCCTTGTTCTTGCTGACCAGCAGCGCGGCGCGGCCGGAGATCTCCAGGCCACGCTGGATCTTGATCAAGCGGCGGATGTACGCGGCGTCGGAGGCGCCGCGCTTGGCAAGGATCTCGTCGCGGATGGCGTCCAGCTCGCGGCCCAGTTCGGCGACCTGCTCATCCGAGAGGTGCGCCGCGGACGGAGGGCGCCGCGTGGGGCCACCGGACTTGGCGAGAGCGCCGGGGCGGATCTTCACCGCACCCGATGCCTTCTTTGTGGGGGCATCGTCTGGCACGGCGTCCCCGGAAACGGCAGGTTTGCTGGTAACACTGGTCATGCGGTGGAACTCCTCCTAGGTCAAGGTTTACGGGCCGGCACCTGCCGAAGGCCCCGTATGGATTAGTTGCCCGGCCCGCTGTGAGCCAAGCTGCTTAGGGTCGCATCGGTTCAACCCGGGGACAGCTCAGTCTGGGGGTCCGCTGCCGTCCGCGACGAAGAGCCATGGCGGCATAAAGCTGATCAGTTCACGTGCGAGGTCGTGGGCGGTACGAGGTTGGCCTGTCCTGAAGGCGTGCATCACTCCACTCACGATCAGCCCGGCGAACGAGCTCGCCATGAGATCGATTCGCGCGTCAGGCCATTGCGGTCGGGCGATCGCCATGATCGGGCGGCAGCCCCGGGCGAACCCTTGGATGGCTCTCCCAACGGTGCCGCCGGCGTGCTCGGAGAGCAGCAGGTGCTCGTAGAGCTCCCGGTTCTCGAAGACCGTCTGGAGGATGAGCTCGAGAGCGAACTCGGAGACGGCTTGCCCGTCGGCGCCGTGCACGGTCCGTGCCTCAATATCGAGGGCGGCAATCTCGGCGACCAGGTCATCGAGGATGAATAACGCAAGCTCCTCGACGCTGGCGAACTGCTCATAGAACCCGCTCCGGCTCAGCCCCGCCTCAAGCGCGACGCGGGTCACGGAAGCGGCACCGAGGCCTTCAGCCTTAACTACCTTCGTTAGCGCCTCCACCAGAAGGCGTTGCGACGTCACCGCCCGAGGATCAGTCGACCCCCTCCGCGTCACGCGGGCCTGACTGCGTCCGTACTGTGCCATCAACCCATCCTAAGGGATTTACAGCACACGCGTGCAGTAACCGCCGGGTACGAGTTCTGCCTGCCCTGCCGGCACTCTGCGCCGCACACTTAGTCCCACCAACCAGGTAACGATCCGGCGTTACGCTGCTGGCTGCTTTCCTCAGGCTCCGGATTGAACTACACCCCAACCTGACGTCAGACGCTCACGCAATTACCGTCAGAATAGGGTTCGAAAGGCGGTTCCTGCACGCCCCGGGCGAACACTCTGAGACCTCAACCCGACAGAAGACCGCGAAGGAACCAAGGCCGGAAATGCTCAGGGTGAACCGGTTCGCCGCAGCCCAACAAACCGACCATGCGTCACACTCAACCGCTGATCACCCGGTCACGCCCAGCAAGCACACCCATGAAAGCGAGAATCGCCATGATGCCCGCAGTGACGAGCAGCGGAAGCGTCCAGTCGCCGCTCACGTCGCGAAGACCGCCGAACATCACCGGCCCCGCAGCAGCCAGCCCGTAGCCGACAGATTGCGCCATGCCGGACAGTGACGCCGCCTGAGGGTAGTTCACCGTCCGGAGGCTGAACAGTGACAGGGCGATCACAATGAGGCTCCCGCACCCGATTGCCCCCAGAACCACCCACAGCAATGCAAGGCCCGGTGCAAGTGCCAGCCCGAGAAACGTCACGAACATCGCCGCGCCGCTCGCGAAGGATACGAGCCGCTGGTCCGAACCCCGGTGAAGGATGCCGCCGGCCATAAGGCTGGCGAACACGCTGATGAGCAGGAAAACGGACAGGTGGATGCCGGCAGTCGTGGCTGAAACCCCGCGGCTTTGTTCGATGGTGGGCAGCCACGCCATAAGGACGTAAAAGGCGATCGACTGCAACCCCATAAAAACCGTCACCTGCCAGCCCAGGGCCGAGGCCCAAGGCGACCGGAAGGACCCCTCCGGCTTGGTGGTGGTCACAGTGGCTGACCCGTGCCGACGCAGCCACGGCAGGAGCACCGCCATGGCGATGAGGGCCAGTCCCACCCAGATACCCAGGGCAAGCCGCCATCCGGCGGGGGACGTTTGCGCCACGGGCACGACGACGGCGGCCCCCATCGCGGCGAAGGCGGCTTGGGTTGCGGTGTAGCTTCCGGTGACCTGGCTGACCTTTGCCGGAAAGTCCCGCTTGACGAGCGAGGGGACCAGGACATTGAGAAACGCTATCGCCAGGCCAATTAACGCCGTTCCGGCCCAGATGAAGCCCGGAACAGGCAAGGAGCGAAGCACGATGCCCGAGGCCAGGATCAGCAGGGACATCCACAGCGCGCGGTCGAGCCCCAGACGGGAAGCGAATGCGGGCGCCACGGGTGAGAAGACCGCAAAGGCAATGAGCGGAAGACCGGTCAGGAACCCCGCTGCGGCGCTGGACAGGCCGAGGTCACCGCTGATGTTCGCGAGTACCGGTCCCACGCTGACAAAGGACACTCGCAGGTTAACGGCAATAAGCAGAACACCGATCAGGGCGAAGCCAATTCTGGCGGTGCGGGCTTGTCCGTTCCGGGTGGCAATAGGCATGGGACTACAGCACCTTACGGATGGTTTCCTCGAAGCTCGTGACGTGGTGCAAAGCCAATTCCCCGGCCTTGTCGGCGTCACCGGCCGCTACCGCCTTGAGCAAATCGACGTGCTCGGTGATATGGCCTGTCACCGAGGGAACCTTGTCCAGCACCACGCACCAGATGCGGGTGGCCAGGTTGTCGTAGCGGATCAGCGTGCTTTCCAGGTGCGGGTTCGCGGCTGCCTTGTAAATGAGCCGGTGCACCATCAGGTCGTAGCGCATGAGGTCCCGCGACTCCCCCGAAGCGGGGTCAATCCCTGCAATGGCATCGGCCACCCGCAGCAGTTCCCGGCGCATGCCCTCACTCGCCCGAGCGGCCGCACGGCGGGCGGCGAGGGGCTCCAGCAGTTCCCGGATCTCCGAGACATCCGCCAGCTCCGTGAAGTCCACGTTCGTTGCGAACGTTCCGCGGCGGGGATAGGAAACCACCAGGTGATCCACCTCAAGCCGCTTAATCGCCTCGCGCACGGGAGTCCGCCCGAAGCCAAGCTCAACCGCCAGCTGCCCGTCATTGATCGGCTCCCCCGGCCGGATCTCCAGCATGATCAGCCTGTCCCGCAGCTGCCGGTACGCGGCCTCCGCCTGGGACGGAGCTTCCTCCTCCACAGGGGTCAGAGCAAGAAGTGCATTCACGCGCCGCTCCGTTCTTCCATGACGTGCCGGACCGGACTCGGTAGCTTCCTGCCGCTTTGGGTCCAGCTATTGACTCTGCTGTGATGCTGATCATACCATTGACCTCACACTGATATATCAGTTACCGAGCAAATGGTATTTCAAAAAGGAGCATCCGTGGTTGAGCAGTTGAACGAGCGACTTTCCGCAGTCGATCCCGAGGTCCAGCAGGCCATCACCCATGAGCTGGGCCGCCAGCAGTCCACGCTGGAAATGATCGCTTCGGAGAACTTCGCCCCGTCCGCAGTCATGGAGGCACAGGGCTCGGTCCTCACAAACAAGTACGCCGAGGGCTACCCAGGCAAGCGCTACTACGGCGGCTGCGAGCACGTGGACGTTGTGGAGCAGCTCGCCATCGACCGCGTCAAGGCCCTGTTCGGCGCCGAATTCGCCAACGTCCAGCCACACTCCGGCGCGCAGGCCAACGCCGCCGCCATGTTCGCCCTGCTGAACCCGGGTGACACCATCATGGGCCTGAGCCTGGCCCACGGCGGACACCTGACGCACGGCATGAAGATCAACTTCTCCGGCAAGCTCTACAACGTGGTCCCCTACCACGTGAGCGAATCAGACCTCCGCATCGATATGGCCGAGGTCGAGGCACTGGCCCTCGAACACAAGCCCAAGCTGATCGTGGCCGGCTGGTCCGCCTACTCCCGCCAGCTGGACTTCGCGGAGTTCCGCCGCATCGCCGACCTCGTGGGCGCCTACCTCATGGTGGACATGGCCCACTTCGCCGGCCTGGTGGCCGCCGGCCTGCACCCAAACCCGGTGCCGTACGCCGACGTCGTCACCACCACCACGCACAAGACCCTCGGCGGCCCCCGCGGCGGCGTCATCCTCGCCAAGGAGCAGTACGGCAAAAAAATCAACAGCGCCGTGTTCCCCGGCCAGCAGGGCGGACCCCTGGAGCACGTGATCGCCGCGAAAGCCGTGGCCTTCAAGCTCGCCGCCAGCCCCGAATTCAAGGAACGCCAGGAACGCGTCCTGCAGGGATCCAAGCTTCTCGCCGAGCGGCTCCTCCGGGACGACGTTGCCGCAGCAGGAATCTCCGTGGTCAACGGCGGCACCGACGTCCACCTGGTCCTGGTTGACCTCCGCAACTCCGAGGTGGACGGACAGCAGGCCGAAGACGCCCTGCACCGCATCGGCATCACCGTCAACCGCAACGCCGTCCCCTTCGACCCCCGCCCTCCGATGGTCTCCTCCGGACTCCGGATCGGCACCCCGGCCCTCGCCACCCGCGGCTTCGGCGCCGAGGAATTCACAGAAGTTGCGGACATCATCGCGACGGCGCTGATCGCCTCGGCAGGCAACAGCACCTCCGGGACCGCTTCCCTGAGCGACAGCGCCGTCGTCGAACTCCGCGCCCGCGTGACAGCCCTTGCCGACCGGTTCCCCCTCTACCCCCACCTCTCCCAGGGTGACAGCGGCAGCGACATTACCGCCTTTGAAACAGACATGATTGGAGCAGCCCAGTGAGCACCCAACAGCTCCCCGAGCACCCGGATTTCCTCTGGCGCAACCCGGAGCCCAAGTCCTCCTACGACGCCGTGATTGTCGGCGGCGGCGGGCACGGCCTGGCAACTGCCTACTTCCTGGCGAAAAACCACGGGATGACCAACATCGCCGTCCTTGAAAAGGGCTGGCTGGCGGGCGGCAACATGGCCCGCAACACCACCATCATCCGCTCCAACTACCTCTGGGACGAGAGCGCCGCAATCTACGAGCACGCCCTCAAGCTCTGGGAGATCCTGCCCGAGGAGCTCGAGTACGACTTCCTCTTCAGCCAGCGCGGCGTCATGAACCTCGCCCACACCCTGGGCGACGTCCGCGAAAGCATGCGGCGCGTGGGAGCGAACAAGCTCAACGGCGTGGACGCGGAATGGCTTGACCCCCAGCAGGTCAAGGAACTCTGCCCCATCCTGAACATCAGCGACAACATCCGCTACCCCGTCATGGGCGCCACTTACCAGCCCCGCGCCGGCATCGCCAAGCACGACCACGTGGCCTGGGCCTTCGCCCGCAAGTGCGACGAGTTGGGCGTGGACATCATCCAGAACTGCGAAGTCACCGGCTTCGTCAAGGACGGCAACCGCGTGGTGGGCGTCAAGACGAACCAGGGCACCATCAACACCGAAAAGGTGGGCCTTTGCGCTGCCGGGCACAGCTCAGTGTTGGCGGAAATGGCCGGCTTCCGGCTCCCCATCCAGTCCCACCCGCTCCAGGCGCTGGTGTCTGAGCTGCACGAACCCGTCCACCCCACGGTGGTGATGTCCAACCACGTGCACGTCTATGTTTCGCAGGCGCACAAGGGCGAACTCGTCATGGGCGCCGGTGTTGACTCCTACAACGGCTACGGCCAGCGCGGCTCCTTCCACGTGATCGAGCACCAGATGGCAGCCGCCGTGGAGCTCTTCCCCATCTTTGCCCGGGCACATGTGCTCCGGACGTGGGGCGGGATTGTGGATACGACGCTGGATGCGTCCCCGATCGTGGGCAACACGCCGGTGGAGAACATGTTTGTGAACTGCGGCTGGGGCACCGGCGGGTTCAAGGGCACTCCGGCTGCCGGCCTCACCTTCGCTCACAATATCGCCACGGGCGCCCCGCACAAGCTGAACAAGCCGTTCGCGCTGGAGCGGTTCGAAACCGGTGCGCTTATCGACGAGCACGGCGCTGCCGCCGTGGCCCACTAGCCGCCAGCGAACCTGCACTTTAGAAAGAAGACGCACATGCTGCTCATCTCCTGCCCCAACTGCGGCTCCCGCGACGAGACCGAGTTCCATTACGGCGGCCAGGCCCACGTGGCCTACCCGGAAAACCCCAACGAGCTGACCGACCGCCAATGGGCTGAGTTCCTGTTCTACCGGGACAACACCAAGGGCGCCTTCGCCGAGCGCTGGCTCCACAGCACCGGCTGCCGCCAGTGGTTCAACATGCTCCGCGACACCGTCACCTACGACATCCAGGCCGTCTACCCCATGGGCACGCCCCGGCCTGATGCCGCCGGCAAGACGACGCCCGAGTCCGGCACCGCCAGCCTCGCCGCTGACAGCACCACCACCGGGACCGCCGCACCCAGCACGTCCGGAACGAGCATTTCCGGCACCAGCACCACACCCGCCAGCACCACCGCCCCGGAAGGAGCAACCAAGTGACTTCCCACAACGCCCGCCTCGCCGCCGGCGGACGCATCGACCGCACCATCTCCTGGCGTTTCACGGTGGACGGTGAGGAATTCACGGGCCACCCGGGCGATACCCTCGCCTCGGCCCTGCTCGCCAACGGCCGCATCGCCGCCGGCAACTCCCTCTACGAGGACCGCCCCCGCGGCATCATGTCCGCCGGCGTGGAGGAATCCAACGCCCTGGTCAAGGTGCAGCCGCGCTTCCCCGGGCACGTGGCCGAATCCATGCTCCCCGCCACCACCGTCACGCTGGTGGACGGCCTGCAGGCAGAACTGCTGAGCGGCCTCGGCAAGCTGGACCCCGAGGAAGACCGCGCCGAGTACGACAAGAAGTACGTCCACACCGACGTCCTGGTGATCGGCGGCGGCCCCGCCGGCCTGGCCGCAGCCCGCGAAGCCGTCCGCACCGGCGCCCGTGTTATGCTCCTGGACGACCAGCCGGAACTGGGCGGATCGCTCCTGTCCGGTTCCACGGCCCAGGAACTGGCGGAAACGATCGAAGGAAAGCCGGCTCAGGAATGGGTGGCTGACGTCGAAGCCGAACTCGTCTCCGGCGCCGAATCCACCGTCCTGAACCGCACCACCGCCTTCGGCGCCTACGACGCCAACTACGTCATCGCCGTCCAGAACCGCACCGACCACCTGTCCTCCCCCGCCGCGTCCGGCGTATCCCGGCAGCGTATTTGGCACATCCGTGCCAATCAGGTGGTGCTGGCCCCCGGCGCCCACGAACGCCCGCTGGTGTTCGAGAACAACGACCGGCCGGGCATCATGCTCGCCTCGGCCGTCCGCAGCTACCTCAACCGCTACGCAGTCGCCGCCGGCCAGCGCGTGGTCATCAGCACCACCAACGACAGCGCCTACGCCCTGGCCGCTGACCTGCGTACCGCCGGCGTCAAGGTCGCCGCCGTGGTGGACGCCCGGCCGCAGCTCACCACAGTGGCCGCCGCCGCCGTCGAAGCCGGCACCCGGGTGCTGATCGGCAGCGCGGTGGCCAACACCGCCGCCGGCAGCGATGGCCGCCTGGACGGCGTCACCGTCCGCAGCATTAACGACGACGGCGAGCTCACCTCGGGCATCGAACAGATCGCCTGCGACCTGCTGGCTGTCTCCGGCGGCTGGAGCCCGCTGGTCCACCTGCACTCCCAGCGGCAGGGCAAGCTGCGCTGGGACGACGAACTGGCCGCCTTTGTGCCCAGCACCGTGGTCCCCAACCAGCAGATTGTCGGCTCCGGCCGCGGCTCCTTCAACACCGCAAACTGCCTGGCCGAAGGAATCTCCGCCGGCGCCAAGGCGGCCATCGCAGCTGGCTTTAGCGCCGCCGTCGAACCCGCACCGCTCAGCGAGCCGAAGGCCGCCGCCCCCACCCGCCAGCTGTGGCTGGTCCCCGGCGAACAGGGCACCCCGGACGACTGGCACCACCACTTCGTGGACTTCCAGCGCGACCAGTCCGTGGCTGACGTGCTGCGCTCCACCGGAGCCGGCATGCGGTCCGTGGAAC
Source organism: Arthrobacter sp. Hb9-2 (assembly GCF_059091165.1). Lineage (NCBI taxonomy): Bacteria > Bacillati > Actinomycetota > Actinomycetes > Micrococcales > Micrococcaceae > Arthrobacter > Arthrobacter sp. Hb9-2. Next base: position 168,880 of record NZ_JBNHGJ010000002.1, read on the forward strand.
ACATCAAGCGCTACACCTCCATCAGCACCGCCAACGACCAGGGCAAGACCTCCGGCGTCAACGCGATCGGCGTCATCGCCGCCGCACTGCGCACCGCAGGCGAAGCGTCCCGCGGCATCGGCGACATCGGCACCACCACCTACCGGGCACCCTTCACCCCCGTGGCGTTCGCAGCACTTGCCGGCCGCCAGCGCGGTGAGCTGTTCGACCCCGCCCGCGTCACCTCGATCCACCCGTGGCACGTGGCCAAGGGCGCCCTCTTCGAGGACGTCGGACAGTGGAAGCGGCCCTGGTACTACCCGCAGGACGGGGAGGACATGGACGCGGCCGTACTTCGTGAGTGCGCCGCCGTCCGCGACTCCGTGGGCTTTATGGACGCCACCACCCTGGGCAAGATCGAGATCCGCGGCAAGGACGCCGGTGAGTTCCTCAACCGGATCTACACCAACGCGTTCAAGAAGCTCGCGCCGGGCTCCGCGCGCTACGGCGTGATGTGCATGGCTGACGGCATGATCTTCGACGACGGCGTGACCTTGCGCCTCGACGAAGACCGCTACTTCATGACCACTACCACCGGCGGCGCCGCCAAGGTGCTGGACTGGCTGGAGGAATGGCTGCAGACCGAGTGGCCGGACCTGGACGTGCACTGCACCTCGGTGACCGAACAATGGAGCACCATTGCCGTCGTCGGGCCCAAGTCCCGCGAGGTCCTGGCAAAGGTGGCACCGGAACTCGCCGCCAACGGCGGGCTGGAAGCTGAGGCCTTCCCGTTCATGACGTTCCGCGAAACCACCCTCGCCTCCGGCGTCCGCGCCCGGGTCTGCCGGATCTCCTTCTCCGGCGAACTGGCTTACGAGATCAACGTGCCGTCCTGGTACGGCCTGAACACGTGGGAAGCCGTGGCTGCTGCCGGTGCCGAGTTCAACATCACCCCCTACGGCACGGAAACCATGCACGTGCTCCGCGCCGAAAAGGGCTACCCGATTGTCGGGCAGGACACGGACGGCACCGTGACCCCGCAGGACGCGGGTATGGAATGGATCGTTTCCAAGGCCAAGGAATTCATCGGCAAGCGCTCCTACGCACGGGCCGACGCCCAGCGCGAGGACCGCAAGCACCTGGTCAGCGTGCTCCCGGTGGACGGGACGCTGCGCCTGCCGGAAGGCACCCAGCTTGTGGAAAAGGGCCGCTCCACCAACCCTGCCTACGGGCCGGTGCCGATGGAAGGCTTCGTCACCTCCAGCTACCACAGCGCCGCCCTGGGCAGGTCGTTCGGCCTGGCACTGATCAAGAACGGCCGCAACCGCATCGGCGAAACCCTGGTGGCTGCCGCCGGCGACCAGCTCGTGGACGTCGTCGTCGCCGAAACCGTACTTTTTGACCCCGAAGGGACCCGCAAAGATGGCTGAAACAGCAGCAACCGCAACCTCCTACGAGAAGAACCTCTCCCTCCGCGTCAGCCCCGCCGCCCAGCTCCGGGCAGCGTTTGAAACCGGCTCCGTCCCGGGCGTGGTGGAACTGTCCGAGGTGTCCTTCCTGACCATGGTGGGTCTTCGGGTCAACCGGACCAGCGACGCCGGCCAGCGCGTAGCCACCGTCACCGGCGGCCTGCCAGCGGCCTGCGGCGCCGTCAGCGGCACCAGGGACACGTCCGTGCTGTGGCTCGGGCCGGAAGAGTTCCTGGTGGTGGCCCCCACCGAAGCCCATGAGTCCCTCGGCGGCGACCTGATCCAGGCACTCCGCGAAGCACTCGGCGACGGCGAAGGCCAGGTGGTGGACCTCTCCGCCAACCGCACCACCTTCGAACTTACCGGGCCCCGGTCCCGCGCCGTCCTGGAAAAGGGCTGCTCCCTGGACCTGCACCCCCGCGTGCTGAAGGCCGGCACGGCACTGTCCACGGAGATCGGCAACATCCCCGTGGTTCTGTGGAAGACCGGCGAGGAGACCTTCCGGATCTTCCCCCGCGCGTCGTTCGCCGATTTCCTGGGCCGCTGGCTCCTTGACGCCATGCGGGAGTACGCCTCCCCCGAGGTCCCCTAAATGGCCCTCAGCGTCCTGGACCTGTTCTCCGTTGGCATCGGGCCGTCGTCGTCACACACGGTGGGCCCGATGCGGGCAGCGAAGCTGTTCGCCGACGGACTCAAAGGCGACGGACACCTCAGCTCCACCAGGCGTGTGCAGGCCGAACTGTTCGGCTCGCTGGGCGCTACCGGCCGGGGGCACGGCTCGGACAAGGCGGTGGTCCTGGGCTTCAAGGGGCTCGACCCGGAGACCGTGGATACCTTCACTGCCGATGACCAGGTGGCGGCCGCCGCCCTGGACGCCGAACTGTGGGTGGGTGGCGACCACCGGGTGGACTTCAACTGGGACGAGGACGTGGTGCTGCACCGGCGCAAGTCCCTCCCGGCCCACCCGAACGGCATGACCTTCCGCGCGCTCGATCACACGGGGGCTGTCCTCAGCAAACGGAGCTTCTATTCCATTGGGGGCGGCTTCGTTGTTGACGGGGACGCCGACGCCGGCGACAGGGTGGTTGCCGACTCCACCGTCCTCCCCTACCCGTTCGCCAGCGCGGACGAGCTCCTGGAGATCTGCGCACGCGAAGGCATGTCCATTTCCGACGTTATGCTCGCCAACGAGCTGGTCTGGCGGACCGAAGCGGAACTCCGGGAGAAGCTGCTGGGGCTGTGGGCGGTCATGCGCGAATGCGTGGACAACGGCTGCGCCGCGGAAGGAATCCTTCCGGGCGGGCTCAACGTCCGCCGCCGCGCGCCGTCGTTATTCCAGACCCTGACGGCGGACACCGGCGTGACCGATCCGCTCCGGGCCATGGAATGGGTGAACCTGTTCGCGCTGGCCGTGAACGAGGAAAATGCCGCCGGCGGGCGCATCGTCACCGCACCCACCAACGGCGCGGCCGGCATCGTCCCGGCAGTGCTGCACTACTACGTGAAGTTCGTCCCCGGCGCAAACGACGACGGCGTGGTCCGCTTCCTGCTGGCCGCGGCCGCCGTCGGAATCCTGTTCAAGATCAACGCCTCCATTTCCGGGGCCGAGGTGGGCTGCCAGGGCGAAGTGGGCTCCGCCTGCTCCATGGCCGCCGCCGGGCTCTGCGAAGTGCTGGGCGGCACGCCTGCCCAGGTGGAAAACGCCGCCGAGGTGGGCATTGAACACAACCTGGGCCTGACGTGCGATCCGGTGGGCGGGCTGGTGCAGATCCCCTGCATCGAGCGCAACGCCATCGCCAGCGTGAAGGCCATCAACGCCGCCCGCCTTGCCCTGCACGGCGACGGCAGCCACAAGGTATCCCTCGACAAGGCCATCAAAACGATGCGCGAAACAGGAGCCGACATGAAAACCAAGTACAAGGAAACCTCCCGCGGAGGCCTTGCCGTCAACGTAATCGAGTGCTGAGCCATGACTGCCATCCAGACTGAAAATGTTGCTGTAACTCCCCCCACCACGGTGGAGCACGTCCTCACGCTGGACTGCTCCGAATCGCCTGGCATTGTCCACGCCGTCTCCGGCTTCCTGCTGGAGCACGGCTGCGACATCATCGACAACCAGCAGTTCGGTGAGCGCTCCGAAGGGCACTTCTTTATGCGGGTGCATTTTGCGTCCGACGGCGATGCCGCCACCGCGGACACGCTGCGGGCCGCTTTTGGCCCCGTTGCGGAGCGCTTCGGGATGCGCTGGCGGCTGGAGCGGCACGGTTCCAAGCGGCGAGTGCTGATCATGGTGTCCAAGTTCGGGCACTGCCTCAACGACCTGCTGTTCCGGGCGCGCATTGGCGAACTGCCGGTGGACGTGGTGGCCGTGGTCTCCAATCACACAGACCACCAGGCGCTGGTGGAGTGGCACGGCATCCCGTTCTTCCACGTGCCGGTCACGCCTGACATCAAGCCTGCTGCCGAAGCGCGTCTGTTGGAACTGGTTGACGAGTTCGATGTGGAACTCGTGGTTCTGGCCCGGTACATGCAGGTGCTCAGCGACGACCTGACCCGCAAGCTGGACGGGAAGGCGATCAACATCCACCACTCGTTCCTGCCCAGCTTCAAGGGCGCCAAGCCGTACCACCAGGCGTACGCCCGCGGTGTGAAGACCGTCGGCGCCACGGCACACTACGTCAACGCGGAACTGGACGAGGGGCCAATCATCGCCCAGCAGGTGGTGGAAGTGGACCACACCTACGGACCCGAAGAGCTGGTGGCAGCCGGCCGCGACACCGAGTGCAAGGCCCTTTCCAACGCGGTGCGCTGGCACTGCGAGGGCCGGGTCATCCTGCAGGGCAACCGGACGGTGGTGCTCCGCTAGCCCCCCACCGACGCTCTCTCACTTAACGTGCGTTTTCCCGCGATCCTCTCTCACTTAACGTGGGTCTTTCCGTGGCGCTCTCTCACTTAATGTGTGTTTTCGTGTGACCCTCTCTCACTTAACGTGGGTCTTTCCGTGGCGCTCTCTCACCTTTGGTGAGGGAGCGCCACGGCGTTAAGAGTCTTTCTCGTCATGAGGCATATTTCTGCCGACCCTCAGTCGCCGCTGGCAAACCCTGATGCCTGCGGGTGGTCAAGCCAGCCCTTCCGAAGTGCGCGTTTGATGCGTTGTACTGCTCTTTCGAAACCGTCAGCATGGTCGTCCTTGTCAAGAACAAGGACGGTCCAGCCGGCTGCTTCGAAGGCTTTGTCCCGTCGCCTGTCGCTGAGGATCTGCGCGTCGCCAAGGTGATGCCCGCCGTCGTACTGGATGGCAAGGCGCCGATGACGGTAGCCGAGATCGGCCGACGGCGACATGGCGTGTCCCGCGCGCAAGGGCACCTGAAGTTCGGGCTCGGGTAGGCCCGCGCTGACGATGGCCAGGCGGAGCAGCGATTCGGGCGCGGAGTCCGCACCCACCCGCATCAGATCTAGCGCTTCGCGTGCCCTGACGATGCCTTGGAGATTCGGGTGGCGGCCCACCAGGATGCGAAGCCCCGCCAAGGTGTCGTAGGGCTGCGTCCTTCCCTCAAAATCCACCCGCGGGATGCGGATCAGTTCGTCACCCATGCTCACCAGGTCATTGAGCGGCAAGACCCGTGCCAGGTCGAGCCAAGTACGGGACCGCGTGCTCAGGCTGATGCCGTCAACCACTTCAGCCTCATCCTCAAGGGCCAGCACGGTGTGCCCGAATATGCCCTTCCGGCGGACCGACGGCAGCGCCCGCGGCTTGCTGAGATGCAGTTCCGTGGAATCAGCCAGCCACGGTGGCAGCAGTTGACACCGGAGCCGGGCCGCGGTCACGTGTGAAATCCAAGCGCCGGGCGAGGCAGCGGATAACGCCCTGGCGGCACCTTCCAGATCAAAGTCCCAATCCGCCGGGCGATAAAGACCGCGACCCACGTTGACCACATCCTTGCGGCGAAGCCTGTCCAGGGTGACGCCGGACGCCCTGGCCGAACCGAAGGTGAAAGGAGCCTCTGCCAACGGTGGCGGCAGGAAATCTTGCTTTCGCATGCTGGCATTGTGCCTTCTCAGGGCAGGACGCCGCAGAAGTTATCCACAGGCCTGCCGTTGCGCGTCGGCGGGTGAGGGAGCGTCGCCGGAAAACCCACGTTAAGTGAGAGAGCGTCCCTGGAAAACCCACGTCAAGTGAGAGAGGGACGCCGGAAAAACCGCATCAAGTGAGAGAGCGTCGCAGGGGTTATTTGGGCTGGAGAGCGGCGAGGCGGGTGGCCAGGTGCAGGGCGGGGAGGCGGCCCGTTCCGCGGGGGTCGCCGCCGCAGAGGGAGAAGATCCGCTGGAGCCGCTGGTGCATGGACTGCCGCTCCACGTGCAGTTCCCTTGCAGCCTGGGCGGTGTTGCACCCGGAGTCCAGCCAGACCCGCAGTGTCTCCACCAGCTTGGACTGGCGCTGGGCGTCGTGCTCAAGGACGGCGGCGAGCTGCTGGCTCACGAAGTCACGGCGCAGGGTTTCGTCCATGGAATGAACTGCGAGCCGTTCCACGGCGAATGCCTGGGCATCAAGGACCCGCCCAGGTGCAGGTCCCCCTAAACCGACGCGTCCGACGTCGGCAGCCAGTTCCAGCGTGAGCCTCGCCTCGGCGAGGGACCACGGGGCGGAGGAAATACCCGAGGCAATGGGCCCGACAGCGCTCACAGTTCCCTCCGGTACCTCCAACGACTGCAGGCCGGCCACGATTTTTTGCCGCTCATCCTGGGCATTCCCGGAGCGGAGGACGCCAAGGGCCAGCAGCTCCGCGTTGTCCGCATAACTAGCACCGTGCTGGCCACCCGGGTCCAGGAGGTGCTCCACTTGCCGCCGGAGCTGTTGCGAAGCGGAGGAGCGCATAACCACCGCCACCACTTGAGCAGAGACAGGGATACCTGCGGCGGGAGCCAGTTCCTGCAGCCGCCAGTTTTGCTTGCCGGAATCAACGGCCCGGATCAAGGCAGCGCCGGCCATCTCCTTCAAGCCGGGAGGCATCCGTTGCAGCAAGGCAAGGGCCAGGATGTCCACGGACCGGTTGCCGGCGATCCGCGCCAGGTTCACGTCGGCTCCGCCGCGTACCTGCAGTGCCAGGCGGGCGGAGGGAATCCCCCGCACGGGCACTTCAATATGGACGGTGCTCCGATGCTCGCCGGAAACGCCATCCAAGGAGAAGGATGCTTCACGCTCCCCGGCAGGTTCCGCACTCGCCAAAGTAATCCCGGCGGTAGAGGTGAGCACCACCTCTGCACCCGTGGCCGCAGCAAGGACGGCCAGAATCCGGTCCAGGCTGCCTCCATGTGCGAGCTCCACCGCCATGGCGTGGCTGGCTTGGTCGGCCTGCTGCAATTGGGCGGCGGACTGGCTAACAAGCTGTGAGTTGATAGCCTCCATGACCGCCACGAAAGGCACCACCTTGCGAAGCTCGATTAGGGGAAGCCCGGCTTCCTCGGCAGCCAAAATCATCGAGGAGGGGATGGACGGCAGCACACTGCCGGTCTCGATGGCGAGCGCCGCTACCCCACGCTCGGCCAGATCCCGGACGTAACCCGTGCGGCGCTCATCGGAAGCCAGCGCCAGGGCCTGGCCGCCGGTCAGCAGCAGCTCCCCGCCGCCCAGCAGCGAGGCAATGTCCAGGACCTCGCTGGAGTGGATCCACCGAAGCTGGGTTTGGGAAACCACACCCGCCGCTGCACGGACCACGGGATCCGCGGCAACAACGCTCGAATGCCGCAGGACATCTTCCAAACGAACAGGCATGACACTCCGTCATAGAGAAGGCGAAAGCTCAAGACACATTGTAGATGGTGGATGTGGCCCCCGACACATAATCTTGAAGAATCCCCATCCCCTCAACGAAGAGGCCCCGATGCAACAACCACCCACAGCCCCAGGAGCCGAGCAATCCGTTCACACGGAAGACGTCGAAGCCTGGCTCCAGCCAATTCCCGAATCCCAGCGCACGCACAAGGTCTCCGGCCAGTTCTGGATCTGGGCCGGCGCCAACCTGGCACCGATCAACTGGGTACTGGGCGCCCTCGGAATCCACCTGGGGCTGGGTTTCGCGGACACCGTGACCGTCCTGGTACTGGGCAACCTGATCGGCATGCTGCTCTTCGGCTGCTTCGTCCTCCTTGGGCAGAAGACCGGCGCCACCGGCATGGTGCTCGCCCGGGCCGCATTCGGCAGGCAGGGGAACTACCTCCCGGCAGCCATCCAGGCACTCCTGGTGATCGGCTGGTGCGCCGTGAACACCTGGATCATCCTGGACCTGGTCATGGCGCTCTTCGGCACCCTCGGCTGGGTGGATCCCACAGCCGCCAATTACGGCTGGAAGATTGCCGTCGCCACCGGAATCATGGCCGCCCAGGTAGCCATCGCCTGGTTTGGCTACAAGGCAATTGCGGCTTTCGAAAAATGGACCGTCCCGCCAACCATCGTCATCCTGGCCGTGATGTCCGCCGTGGCGTGGTTCGGCATGGACATCAACTGGGGCTACGCCGGCCCCACCGGCAACATCCTGGAAGGCTCGGAGCGGATTGCCGCGATGAGTGCCGTGATGACCGCCATCGGCATCGGCTGGGGCATCACCTGGTTCACCTACGCCGCAGATTACTCGCGGTTCGTCAGCACCGAAGTGCCCAAGAAAAAGGTCTACCTGGCATCGGTCCTGGGCCAGTTCATCCCCGTCGTCTGGCTCGGTGTCCTGGGCGCAAGCCTGGCCACCAACAGCGGCGAAATCGACCCCGGCAAGCTCATCGTCCAGAACTTCGGAGTCCTCGCGCTGCCCGTACTGCTGATGGTGCTCCACGGCCCCATAGCCACCAACATCCTCAACATCTACACCTTCTCAGTTGCCACCCAGGCACTCGACATCACCATCAGCCGCCGCAAGCTCAACCTGTTCGTCGGCGTCTTCTCGCTCGCCGCCGTCGTGTTCTTCATCTTCCAGGAGGACTTCGCAGCAGTCCTCGACGCCTGGCTCATCGGGCTCGTCGCCTGGGTCGCTGCCTGGGGCGGCGTCATGCTGGTCCATTACTTCTGGATCGACAAGCGCTGGCCCGGCAACCCTGAAAGGCTGTTCGACGGCGTCGGCACCCGGCGGCTCCCCGGCGTCAACTGGGCAGGCATCACCTCCCTCCTGGTGGGCATCTTCGCCACCTGGCTGTTTATGTACGGCCTCGTCCCCGCCATGCAGGGCCCCATCGCCGTGGCCCTGGGCGGCTGGGACCTGTCCTGGCTCGCCGGCGGCCTTGCCAGCGCCACCAGCTACGCCATCCTTGGACCGAGGATGCACCGCAAATTCATCGAATCCACCCCGGGATCTGCCCACCGCCACCTGCCCACAGAGCTGACGGGTGCCGCTGCCCAGCCCGGCACACCCGCCGCACTCTGAACCGGACCCTCTGAACCGCCGCACCCCGTTACGACAGGAATTCCCCGCATGACTCTTGAAGCATTCCCCGACGCCGCCCACCCCATCACCTGGCCGGAAGGCAAGCGGGCAGCAGCGTCCTTCACGTTCGACGTCGACGCCGAATCCTGCACTATCGCCCACGACCCCAAGAGCACCAGCCGGATGTCCCTGATGACCCACCAGTCCTACGGGCCCAAGGTGGCAGTCCCCCGCTTGCTGCAGATCCTCCAGCGGCAGGACATCCGCGCCACGTTCTTCGTCCCCGGCTTCACGGCCGAGTGCTACCCGGACACCGTCCGCCGCATCGTGGACGCCGGGCATGAGGTGGCCCACCACGGCTACCTGCACGAGCCAATGCAGGGAATCGACGCCGCAACGGAGGGACGCTACATCGACCGTGGAGTCGAGGCCCTGGCCAAGGCCGCGGGAGTAGAGCCGGTGGGGTACCGGGCACCATGGTGGGAGCTGAACTGGCACTCACCGGCACTTCTGGCGGACCGCGGCTTTCTCTACGATTCGAGCCTGCTCGACGGCGACGCCCCCTACCGCTTCAGCGTCGCCCCGGGTGACACCCGGGACATCGTGGAAATCCCCGTCGACTGGGCCCTGGACGACTGGGAGCAGTACGCCTTCTACCCCGGCGTCACGGGCAGCGGCGTCATCGAAAGCCCGGCCAAGGTCCTCGAGATGTGGACGCTCGAAGCGGAGGCACACCATGCCCAGGGCAGCTGTTTTGTCCTCACCAACCATCCCTTCATCTCCGGGCGGCCCTCAAAAGCAGTGGCCCTGGAAAGGCTGATTGAACGGGTGAAGGGGATGGACGGCATGTGGGTGGCCACCATGGAAGACATCGCCGAACACACCCGCCGGACGGTCCAGGAAGTCCACACCCACGCACGCATCGAAGTGCCCGCGTTCCCGGACACCGGGGCAAGGTTCACGCCGCCGGCGGTACGGGAGTCCAGGCCGGCAGCCGCCGGCAGCTAAACCCGACACAACAAAGAGTGGAGTGGTACTGCGCCTTCAGCGAAGGGCGCGGTGCCACTCCCTTGTGTTTAAGCAGTTCCGGCCTTACGCCCGCGCAGACGTCCAACCCTGGGCGTGCAGTTTCTCGATGCCGTCCAGCAGCAGGTCGAGCGCGAACTCGAATTCAAACTGGTCATCACAGCCCTGCCCAACAACGGCGTCCGGATCGTGGGCGGAAGCCATCGCGATTGTCAGGATATTCGGGTAGCGCCTGGCCATCTCCTGGAGCACTGCCTGCTGGGCCGCCTCGTCCGGCTCCGCCCCCGTTCCGTCTGTTGGCTCGGCCGGCTCCTGGAACAGCTCCTGGGTGAAGCCCCACATGCGGCTGCCGATGGCGTGCATGACGTGGTGGGTCAGGTCCACCGAGAAGCCGCCGTCAAGGAGGAACATCCCGATGAAGGAGTCCATGTAGGCGAGGACGCCAGGCGTTTTGTTGGTGCGCGTTTCGAGGACCTGCCGGGCCCATGGGTGCCGCTGGAGGACGCTCCGGGCTGAAAGAATCCTGCGCCGGACCACGTCCTTCCAGCCCGGGCCGGTGGCCGGCGGATCGATCTCGGCGATAATCACGTCGACCATGCCGTCGAGAAGTTCATCCTTGTGGGCCACATGCTTGTAGAGCGCCATGGGCACCACGTCGAGCTCCTGGGCAAGCCTGCGCATACTCAGCGGCCCGATCCCTATCTCGTCAGCGAGCGCGACGGCGGCCTGCAGCACCCGGTCGCGGTTGAGGCGCACGCGCTGCACCGGGCCTTGCCTGCTCATGCCATTGGTCCTTCCGTTTCCTTGCACCCCTTGACTAGTGTACGGCGTACACCTACATTTGGTCCTAAAGGTGTACGCCGTACACCTGATTCCGAAGGGCGCCCTTGCGGTCTGCTTCCTGAGGATAGGCACTCCGGCAACAAGAGGAGCAGGTCAATGCAAACCACAAGGCACAGTGCACCGGGGAAGGCACCGGCCACTGCACGCCGGCAGCGGCCGGAGTGGCTTATTCCCGCCGGCCTGATCTTCCTCAGCCTCATCCCCGTGATCGCCGGCGCCGCCCGGCTGACCGAACTGACCGGTGGAGCGGCAGTGACGGAGCGCAACGCCAGGTTCTTCGACTCTCCCGCGCCGGTGGTAATCCATATCGTCAGTGTCACCGTGTACTCCCTGCTGGGAGCATTCCAGTTCGTTCCGTCGCTTCGCCGGCGCCGCTGGCACAGCATCGCCGGCCGGATCCTCCTGCCCGCCGGCCTGCTCGCGGCGCTGTCCGGCTTATGGATGGCAGTCTTCTACACCCTGCCGCCCAGTGACGGGCAGCTGCTGCTCGTCCTTCGGCTCGGTTTCGGCTCCGCCATGGCAGTGAGCCTGATCCTGGGACTTCGCGCAGTGCTGCGCCGCGACTTCACGAGGCACGGTGCGTGGATGGCCAGGGCGTACGCCATCGGTCTCGGCGCCGGAACCCAGGCCCTGATCCTCATCGTGCCCGAACTCCTCGCCAGCCCGCCGGACGTCACAACGAGGGCCGTTCTGATGGGCGCGGCCTGGGCGATCAACCTCGCCGTAGCGGAATACTTCATCCGCAGGCGCTCCCTATCCACGCGCCAGACGTACCGCGCCCGCTGAGCCGGGCGACGCCGTCGTAAGCCTTGTTCTGTGTCTTCCCGAGTCGTTCCTTGACGCTGCGCTACGCCCTGTTGCGCCTTCGCGACGTCGCGTGAACGCCCGCTACGGTGATGATTGTGGCGCTGCCGGGTGCTCCGTAATCTCAACTCAGCATCCGTCCCAGCAAAGGAACTTCCAATGTCAGACCCCTCAAGCAAGAGTCCGGAACAGCCGGGCTCCACCCGCATCGTCGCCGGCCAGTCAGCCACTCCCAAGCGCCCGCTCGGCCTGAAGATCGGCATCGCCGCCGGCATCCTGGCCTTGGTGGGCGGGGGCGCCGCCGTCGCCTCCGCCGTCAACAACAACAGCACCCCGGCAGCGGTCCAGGAGGCCGCTGCACCTGCGGGAAACCCCGCCGCCGAACTGAAGCTTGGTTACTTCGGCAATGTGACCCACGCCCCCGCCCTTGTCGGCGTCAGCCAGGGCCACATTGCCGATGAACTCGGCGACACAAAGCTGGCCACCCAAGTGTTCAATGCCGGCCCCGCCGCGATCGAGGCCCTGAACGCCGGCGCCATCGATGCAACCTACATCGGGCCCAACCCGGCCATCAACTCGTTCGTCAAGAGCGGCGGGGAGTCGATCAACATCATCGCCGGCGCCGCGGCCGGCGGCGCCCAGCTGGTGGTCAAGCCGGAGATCAACTCAGCAGCAGACCTCAAGGGCAAGACCCTCGCCTCCCCGCAGCTCGGCGGCACGCAGGACGTGGCCCTCCGCGCCTGGCTTACCGCGCAGGGCTACAAGACCAATGTGGACGGCAGCGGCGACGTCGCCATCAATCCCACCGAAAACGCCCAGACGCTGAAGCTGTTCCAGGACGGTAAGCTCGACGGCGCGTGGCTGCCTGAGCCCTGGGCCTCCCGCCTGGTGCTCACCGCCGGCGCCAAGGTGCTGGTGGACGAAAAGGACCTGTGGGACGGCTCGCTGTCCGGCAAGCCGGGCGAGTTCCCCACCACCATCCTGATCGTGAACCAGAAGTTCGCCGCCGACCACCCGGACACCGTGAAGGCGCTGCTGAAGGGCCACGTGAAGTCGGTTGAGTGGTTGAACAAGGCTGCCGACGGCGAGAAGGCCAGCGTCATCAACGCAGCCCTCAAGGAAGCCGCGGGTGCAGAGCTGAAGGCGGACGTCATCGACCGGTCGCTGAAGAACATCGTGTTCACCGTTGACCCGCTCGCCGGGACGTACCAGAAGCTCCTGGCCGACGGAGTCACGGCCGGCACCACCAAGCAGGCGGACATCAACGGCATCTTCGACCTTCGTGCCCTCAACAGCGTCTCCGGAGAGAAGACCTCGGCCGCGGGGCTCGGCAAGGAGTAACACAGCGGCTGGCACGCTCTCTCACTTAACGCGCCATTTTCGCCAACGCTCTCTCACTTACTGTGGCATCCCTATCAACGCTCTCTCGCTTTCCACAAGAAAGTGAGAGAGCGTTGGCGATTTAAGCCCATTAAGTGAGAGAGCGTTAGGGATTTAAGCCGACGACAACCCTTGGACTATCCGGGAATCATGGATTTGGGATAGCTGATATCCATGGGACGGATGGCAGGAGCAAGAGTACGGCCCTGAGGCGGGCGGCGCTTTACTCGCTGGACGCGCCGTTCAGCTCAGCCCTGGTGGGCGGGTTGGCGCCGGGCCGTGACACCGTGACTGCTGCCGCCTTGGCCGCGTGCGCCAAAAGTTCAGCCAAGCCCTCAGCGGGAACCTCACGCAGGTCCTTGCGGTTCTGGGCGCCATCCAGGCCGCGGTCCACCAGTCCGGAGAGCAGGGCTGCCATAAAGGAGTCACCGGCGCCCACGGTGTCTGCCACCTCAACTTTGGGAGCAGGCACCTGGGCCTCGCCTGCCCGGCACACTCCCCACGGCCCGTCTGCCCCGCGCGTGACCACCACCATCGCCGGCCCTTCCGGCCCGCCTAGGGACAACCAGCGGCGCGCGGCGTCCAGCACGTCAAGGTCCGGGTAGAGCCAGGCGAGGTCCTCATCGGACGCCTTCACAACGTCCGCCAGGGACACGAACTTCTCCGCGTGGCGGCGCGCGTAGTCCACGTCGGTGATGATGCTGGGCCGGCAGTTGGGGTCGAAGCTGATGGTGGCATGCGGGTGGGCATATTCGACGGTGGCGAGGACATCCGTGGCGCCCGGCGCCAGCATGGTCGCGATCGATCCGGTGTGCAGCAGGGTGGTGCCCTGCAGCATAAAGGCAAGCCGGTCGGCGATGCCGGGGAGCTCCCAGGTGAGGTCGAACGTGTAGGTGGCGGCGCCGTCGTCGTCGATCAGGGCGGTGGCCACGCTGGTGGGCAGCTCATCGGGACCCAACGGAAGCATTACCGAACTGGCGCGCAGGTGTGCCGCGACCGAATCGCCGTACGCGTCCCGGCCATACCGGCCGATGAACTGCACGGGGTGGTCAAGGCGGGCCAGGCCCACCGCGACGTTCAACGGGCTTCCGCCCACATGCGCTTCAATTCCTGAGGCGCGCTGGACAACGTCAACAAGGCCTTCGCCAATAACAGTGAGCATGGTCATACTTTGCCAGAGAAGAGGCTCCCGCAGCAGTTCGTGTCAGCGCAGCAGCTCCTGGACCAGTTCCCGGCACCTTACGTATGCGGGTGCTGCGGAATCGATCAATGCGAAGTGGTCCCCGGGCACCATGACCAGCTGCGCGGGAGTGGACCCGGTCCGGCCCGCCTCAACGTAGGACGAGGACATGCTGAGCGGCACGTCTTCGTCCTCCGTGGCGTGTACCGCGTAAATGGGAACGGTCAGGGGCAACGCTGCCATCGGATCCGCGTACCGGTGACGGCCAGGAGAGTCCGACGACGGCCCGCCCAGCAGGTTGGCCACCGCACCGTTGCTGAGGTTGAGCCTTTCGGCTTCAGCCAGGTTGAGCACACCGGACTGGCTCACCACCCCGGTGAGACGGACGCAGTCAGTACCCGCGCCGGCCTCGAAGTGCTCGGCCTCCAGCCCCAGCCCGCCCAACCGGTCCCGCCCTGCCGCCCACACCGCCAGGTGGCCGCCGGCAGAATGGCCCAGCGCCACCACCCTGCTCAGGTCCAGGGAATGCGGACCGGCGAGCTCGCCAAGCTTGTCGATGCCCGCCAAAGTGTCCTGGAAGGTGTGCGGCCAGCCGCCGCCGTTTCCCGCGCGGCGGTACTCCAGGTTCCACGCCGCCAGCCCGCGGGTGGCCAGGTCCCGGGCCAGCGGCTCCCCGAGCTCGGCCCCGTACCGCGAGCGCCAGTAGCCGCCATGGATGACCACCACAACGCCGCGATGCTTCCCGCCGTCGGACAGTTCGGGAAGGAACAGCTCACCCCACTGGCTCGGGTCTTCGCCGTACTGGTACCGGTGCCGCTGGACTGCTGTTTCGTTGATGGGGTCCTCCGTTGCTCTTTCTTGTGGCTGGCCGCTTGGCGGCACCCCTGCGCAGGCGGCGAGGCCGGCACCTGCCGCGGCTGCCCCTACGAGGAAGGTCCGACGACGGAAGCCAGTCATGAGCCGAGACTACCGGCCGCCGAGTTTAGGAACACCACTGTTCGGCTAGCGAACTTTTGTGCGTTCATTGAACAAGCCTGTACTCTTGTGGGCGAAAAGTATGCCGCGAGTCACAACCAGTTGTGGCAAA
Source organism: Arthrobacter sp. Hb9-2 (assembly GCF_059091165.1). Lineage (NCBI taxonomy): Bacteria > Bacillati > Actinomycetota > Actinomycetes > Micrococcales > Micrococcaceae > Arthrobacter > Arthrobacter sp. Hb9-2. The sequence continues at coordinate 184,057 of NZ_JBNHGJ010000002.1, forward strand.
ACTCTCGACCGGGCCTGCTTCCATTCTTTTCCCTAAATCAATGAGGATTCCATGACAACTTCCCCTTCCGCCCGTCCTTCCCGCTGGCCGGTGTGGCTCTGCTGGCTGGCCATGGTCCTGGACGGCTTTGACCTCGTGGTGCTCGGCACCGTCATTCCCACCTTGATCAAGACCGGCGAGCTTGGCTTTGACGCGGTGGGCGCTACTTTCGTGGCCACGATATCCCTCGTGGGCGTGGGCCTGGGGGCGCTCTTTATCGCCCCGCTCTCGGACCGCTTCGGGCGCCGGAACCTGCTGGTTGCCTGCGTGCTCTGGTTCTCGCTCTTTACCCTCGCGGTGGTGTGGGCCCCGAACGTTGCCGTGTTTGGCGCCCTCCGGCTTCTGGCCGGGGCCGGGCTTGGGGCATGCCTGCCGGCAGCCCTTGCCTACATGAACGACTATGCCCCTGCAGGTTCCGCCGGTAGGTCAACCACCCGCACGATGACCGGGTACCACGTCGGTGCGGTGGCCACCGCGTTCCTGGCGATGATCGTCATTCCGGACTGGCGCATCATGTTCGTGGTGGGAGGCGTGTCCGGCTTGATCCTCCTGCCGTTCCTGTGGTTCAAGCTGCCCGAGACCCTGCCCGCCGCCCGGGCTGCCCGGACAGAGGAGCAGACCGGGTTCCGGAACCTGGTGAAGAAGCCGTACCCCCTGATTGCCGCGGCGATCGGTGCGGCGTCGTTCATGGGGCTGCTGCTGGTATATGGGCTGAACACCTGGCTTCCGCAACTGATGGCTTCCGCTGGATATCCGGTAAGCGCAGGGCTTTCCCTGCTCCTTGTCTTGAACCTCGGCGCTGTTGCCGGTCTCATCATCGCCGGCGTCCTGGCTGACAAGCACGGAACCAAGCCCGTCGTGTTGCTGTGGTTTGGCCTTTCGGCGGTGTGCCTTGGCCTCTTGAGCATCAAGGTGGACAACGCGGTCCTGCTGAACGCCCTCGTCTTCGTCACAGGAGTGTTCGTCTTCAGTTCCCAGGTCCTCGTCTACGCCTGGGTCAGCCAGTTGTTCCCGGCCCGCCTGCGCGCAACGGCACTCGGCTTCGCTGCCGGCGTGGGCCGCGTCGGCGCCATCGCAGGACCTGCCGTGACAGGCGGCCTGGTCGCCGCCGGCATCGCCTACCCGTGGGGTTACTACGTCTTCGCAGCAGCGGGTGCCCTTGCCGTGGTTGCCCTCCTGGCGGTCCCGCACGCCATGGCTTCCGCCGGCACCAACGCGGGGTCCGATAAGGACCTGGCCCGCAATTGATTCGACTCGGGTGGGGCCTTCCTAAAGGCCCCACCCGAGCGCGGCTATCTCCGGAGCAGCCGCGCCACGTCAGCCGCTTCCGGGTACGCAGCCTGCGTTCCCTTCCGGGTGGTGGCCAGGGCAGCAGCCACCGAGGCAAAGGCAGCGGCGTCGGCGAGCGCATCGCCGGCGGCGAGCCGGACTGCAACGGCCCCCGTGAAGGCATCGCCCGCCCCGGTGGTGTCCACAGCTTTCACCTTCGTGGGCGCGATCCGGACCACCTGCCGGCCCTCGGCGGCCAGCGAATCCAGCACCATCGAACCCTGCGAACCGAGCGTCACCAGGACCTGCCGGATCCCCCGCTCCGCAAACCGCATCCGGACCTTGTCCCATTCGGCGCCGGCCGCCTCCGGGCCTGGAACGGCGGCGCCGTCACCCAGGAACAGCGCGGCCTCATGGGCGTTGACCAGCAGGACACCGGTGAGGGCAGTCAGCGGCTCCGGAACCTCACCATACGGCGAGAGGTTCAGCAAAACTGTTGCGCCGGCGTCGTGCCCTGCCTGCGCCGCTGCCAGCACCGTCTCCATGCCGACTTCCAGGCAAAGGCAGACGACGGCGGCGTCGTCCAGAACGTCCGAGGCCTCCGCCACGTCCGCCGGAGACAGGGTGCCGTTGGCACCCGCGGAGATGATGATGTTGTTCTCGCCGCTGGCATCGACGGCGATGACCGCGACACCCGTGGGCTCAAACGACGTCCGCACATGCCCGACGTCCACCCCCGAACCGGCAGCGGAGGAGAGCAGCATGTCACCGTTGGGGTCCTCCCCCACCGCGCCGACAAGGCTGACGTTCCCGCCCAACCGGCTCGCGGCGACCGCCTGGTTGGCGCTCTTGCCGCCCGGATTCACGGCGAACCCGTTGCCATGCACGGTCTCGCCCGGGAGCGGGAGGCGTTCGCAGTAAATGGTCAGGTCGGCGTTCAGGGAGCCGACGACGACAATCCGGCCGGTCTTCTCGGCGGCGTTCATTCGGCCACCTCGGCTCCAACCGGCTTGGGGATCAGCAGCGAGGCCGCGAAGGCCGCCACGGTGAGGGCCAGGCCCACCACGATCACGGTGAGGTAGGACGCCTTGGCGTCACCCAGGGCGGAGGTGGCCACCAGGACGGCGGGGAGCACCAGGAAGCTGAGGCCGGCACCGAGGTTGAAGGCGCCGGCGTTCATGCCGGGCAGGAAGCCGGGGTTCCCCGCTGGGGAAAGGACAACGCCGAGTCCGTTGAGCATGATGTTGACCGTACCGGCGTACATGATGCCCAGCAAGACCGTGCCGGCGATCATCAGGGGCAGGCTGCCCAGGCCAAAGAACGCCATGATGGCCAGCGCCGCAATGCTGCCGAGGAGGCCGATGCGCAGTACCTTGGTGTAGCCCAGCACCGGGGCGAGCTTCCCGCTGAGCGGCCCCACGATCCACCCCAGCAGGGCGTACGGCGTAAGGATGATCAGCGACATTTCGGTGGGCCCGACGCCGAAACCGTCGGCCGCCTGGACATAGGCGGGGACAATTCCGTTGATGACTGCGAAGATGCCGGTCATGGTCAGGGTGGTGGTCAGCAGCGGCGCCCACGTGGAGCGCTGGCGCAGGTGCACGGTTTCCACCATCGGCTGCTTCGCCCGCTTCTCCACGGTCCAGAAGGCATAGAACGCGACGGCGGATACCAGTACCAGCGCCAGGCTCAGCATCAGGGTGCCGGACGAGAAGGCGCCCACCAGCTTGGCGCCTTCGTTCAGGGCAGTCAGCAGCGCACCCACGGCAACGACGATGAAGAACACGCCCAGCCAGTCCATCCGCGTACCGGCGGCCGGCTTGCTTTCGCCGGCCAGGAAGGCGATCAGTGCGGTGGCCACCAGTGCCAGCACCACCATGAGCCAGAAGATGCTGCGGAACCCGAAGTGCTCGGCGAAGTAGCCGCCCACGAACGAGTCAACGCCGGCCACGCCGCCGTTGACGGCCGTAATAAGACCCATCAGCGTCCCGTACTTGCGGGGGTTGCTGACCGCGGAGCGCAGCATGATCAGGCAGAGCGGAACGGTGGGGCCGCTGACGCCCTGGATGATGCGGCCCACAAAGAGCCAGGTGACGTCCGGAGCGAGGGCTGCGATCACCGATCCGACGGCCATGAGCAGCATCATGCCCACCAGGATCTTCTTGCGGCCCACAATGTCGCTCAGGCGGGGCAGGAACAGGGAGAACAGGGCGGCCGCAGTAAAGAACCATGTCTGCGAGAGGCCAATAACGGCCTGGTCCGTGTTGAGCTCCTCGCCCATGGTTACCAGGGCCGGGCTGAGCATGGAAGCGTTGAGCTGGAAGGCCACGCAGGCCGCCAGCAGGGCGACCATCAGGGCGCTAACGTTGCCACGGGTGGCCTTGGTTTCGAAAATGGTGGCAGTCATTTACTTGACGCCTCCCGCGGTGAGGTGGGCAGGTTCCCGGCGTTCGGCGTCGGCCGCGTTGGCGACGCTGCCGCCCTCGCCGCCGAGGGGCTCACCGATGGTGACCAATGCGTCGGTGACCAGGTTCCAGAACCTCTCGTGGTCAAGGTCTACGGCAACGCTCGTGTGGCAGTCAGCCGGGGCCGGCGCACGGAAGTCCGCCACCGTCATGCCGAGCGTCAGGGTTCCCTGCAGCTCGATGTTTACCGGCACCTTGCGGGTACTGACGATCGTGGGGTCGATGACATAGGCAACGGCGCAGGGATCGTGGACCGGCGGGGAGTCGAAGCCCTGAGCGTCCTTATAGGTATGGGCGAAGAAGTCCATCAGTTCCGTGACGAACTTCGCCGGCTTCGTGCCGATTGCCGCAATCTTTTCCACCACCTCCGGGGTGGCGAGCGCCTGGTGCGTCAGGTCAAGGCCCACCATGACCACCGGCCACTTTTCGTTGAAGACGATGTGGGCGGCTTCGGGATCGATGATGATGTTGAATTCGGCCACGGCACTCCAGTTGCCCACGTGGTAGCCGCCGCCCATCAGGACAACTTCCTTCACGCGTTCAACGATGCGCGGTTCCTTGCGCGCAGCCAGGGCGATGTTGGTGAGGCCGGCGGTGGGCACCAGGGTGACCGTGCCGGGTTCGTGGGCCATCACGGTGTCGATGATGAGGTCGACGGCGTGCCGCGGGTCCAGCTCGATGGTGGAGTCGGGGAGGGCGGGGCCGTCCATGCCGCTGTCGCCGTGGATGTCCGGGGCGGTTTCGATGCTGCGGACGAGGGGTCGGCCGCAGCCGGCGGCGAAGGGAACGCCGGTGATGCCAGCGATGCTGCCGACGGCCAGCGCGTTGCGGGTTACCTTTTCGAGGGTCTGGTTTCCCACCACCGTGGTGACGGCCAGCAGTTCGATGTCCGGGTTGCCGTGCGCGAGCAGCAACGCCACAGCGTCGTCATGCCCGGGGTCGCAGTCGAGAATGATTTTCTTGCGGTCGGGGGATTGCCCTCTGAGGGACTGGGCGGTGGGTTCCACGATGATCTCCACGTCATTGGGGCCCGCGCCGGGTGTATTGACCGCAGCGCGGGGAGCGAAAGCGTTCAGGAGAGATCATGGCACCGTTAGCAGCATCACGTCAAACGCTTGACGTAGTTGCAGGTCAAGCGTTTGACCGCCTGCAGCCCACTGGCTGCCGGTGCTCCTTTTCGGGCCGTATGCGAGAAAGGCGTCCTAGGGCTGGACAGTGCCGGCCAGCCCCGCCTCCGGGTCGCCCTCAACGTCGTGATGTTCGTGCTTTTGGCGTGCTTCTTGAAGGTGGTGTTCCAACTTCTCCTCGGCGTCCCGCCGGCGCTGCCCGACGGTCCTCATCTGCTGGGTGCTGGGTGCCGCGTGCGCATGCTGGTGGGGACCAAGATCGCGCGTGCCCCCTCCGCTTGTATCGCTCATAAGGGCATCGTCCCACCTGGCGTCCCCCTAAGGAAGGGCTCCGTCAACCCACGCTCCCCTTCCTCACCGCGCCTTCGCGCAGTGCACTAAAGTGCAGTATGATGCACTAATGGATAAAGGCACATCAGCCCTGGCGTCAGCGATCGGCAGCCGGGTCAGGCAGGAACGCCAGTCACGGGGCTGGACCCTGGACCAGCTGGCAGAAGCCGCGGGAGTGAGCCGCCGCATGGTGGTCAACGTCGAACAGGGCGCTGCGAATCCCAGCGTGGGGACCCTGCTTCGAATCAGTGACGCGCTGGGCATAGGATTGCCGGCCCTGGTGGACTCGCCGCAGCCCAAGCCCGTAACTGTCACCAGGAGCGGTAAGGGCGCAGCCCTTTGGAGTTCTGCCTCCGGTGGCCGCGGTGTGCTGGTGGCCGGGACCGAGTCCCCTGATGTGGTTGAGCTGTGGGACTGGACCCTGGCGCCCGGTGACCGGCACGAGAGCGAAGCCCATGCAGCCGGCACCAAGGAACTGCTCCAGGTCCGCGGGGGATCCATCACGGTTGTGGTTGCCGGCGAAACCTTCGTCCTCGAGGCCGGTGACGCCGTCTCCTTCCCTGGCGACGTCGAGCACTCATATGCCAATCCGGCCAACGAACCGGCCACGTTCACGCTCGCGGTCTTCGAACCGGGCGTTGGCTCGGGGCACCGCCCCGAAGCTAACGCCGCCGCCCCAGCAACCACCGAAGGAAACTGACATGCTCAAGCGAAACGTTCCGGTACCGCCGTGGGGGCTGGCCGTCACCGCGATCCTCTCGGTCCAGCTGGGCTCAGCCCTCTCCGTGGGCCTGATCGAGGACGTGGGCCCGGCCGGTACCGCCTGGCTGCGCCTGAGCATGGGAGCCATCATCCTGCTTGCGATTGGCCGCCCGCCACTGCGCTCCATCCGGCGTCCGGACGTGCTGCCGCTGCTCGGGCTCGGGATCACCACTGGCGTGATGACCATCGGGTTCCTCGCCGCGGTGGAGCACATACCGCTCGGGACCGCCGTCGCCATTGAGTTTCTGGGTCCGCTGACGGTGGCCGCCATCCGCAGCCACAACCGGAAGGCCCTCGCCTGGCCTGCGCTGGCGCTCGTCGGCGTGGTCCTGCTGACCCAGCCGTGGCAGGGCGACTTCAACCCGACCGGCGTCGCGTTCGCCGCGCTGGCAGCCGTCGCCTGGGGCTTCTACATCCTCCTCACCCAGCGGATCGGTGACCGTTTCACCGGCATCGGCGCGCTCACGCTCACGGTGCCCATCGCCGCGGTGACGGCCGCCGTCGTCGGAATCCCGCAGGCTGCAGGCCACCTCAGCTTTGACGTCCTGGCTGCCGCCGCCGGGCTGGCCCTTCTGTTGCCCGTCCTCCCGTTCGCGCTGGAAATGCTGGCCCTGCGCAGGATGACACCCACGGCGTTTGGAACGCTGATGGCCCTCGAACCCGCCGTCGGCGTCCTCCTCGGACTGCTCATCCTGCACCAGCAGCCCTCTGCCATCCAGCTGGTGGGAATCCTGCTGGTGGTCCTGGCCGGTGCCGCGGCGCAGCGCGGTGGCAGCCGCCGTTCGCCCAGGAAGCAGGCAGCCAGCCCCGCCGATCTCGACTTTGTCGGTTGAGCCGATGTTCACTGGCTTGAGCGCTTTTCCCCTCACCCCACTGGCACACGATGCTGTGGACGAGGCTTCGTTCGTCCGCCTGGTGGAACGGCTAAGGGAGGCCGGCGTTGATTCCATCACCGCGCTCGGCTCCACCGGTTCCTACGCGTACCTGAGCGGGGAGGAGCGGAGCCGTGTTGCCCGGCTGGCGGTGGAGCATGCCGGGTCCACTCCGGTGATCGTTGGGATCGGGGCGCTGCGGACGTCGCAGGTGCTGGCCAACGCGGAGAACGCCGAGCGGGCCGGCGCTTCCGGCCTGCTGCTTGCGCCGATGACGTATCAACCGTTGACGGACGACGACGTGTTCGAACTCTTCCGGACGGTCACGGCGCACACGTCACTGCCCGTCGCCGTCTATGACAACCCGGGGACTACCCACTTCACGTTCAGCACGAAGCTTTACGGGCGGATTGCCGCGCTGCCGCGGATCGCGTCCATCAAGATACCGGGCGTGCCGGGCGGCCTGGAGGAGGCAGCGGCCCGGCTCCAGGAAATCCGTGCTGTTGTCCCGGCGTCCGTGACCATCGGCGTCTCCGGTGATGCACGCGCCGCCGCCGGCCTGGCCGCCGGGTGCGATGCCTGGTACTCCGTGATCGGCGGCACCTTGCCCGCCCTTGCCGCGGGAATCACCAGGGCTGCCCAGGAGGGCCGGATCGCCGACGCCTTGGCCGAGTCCGGGCGGCTTGCGCCGCTGTGGAACCTGTTTGCCGAATTCGGTGGGAGCATCAGGGTGGTCGCCGCCATCGCGGAGCAGCTTGGACTGGCGCCGGAGGCCTGCCTGCCCCTGCCGATCCAGGGGCTGAGCGGGGACCAACGCCGCCGGGTGGCAGGGGTCATCGAGGACCTGGGCCTCGACGGGTAGCGCTGTCCCCCGGTTGATCTGAAGCCGGCGCATCGCCTACTACGATCGAAGTATGGAATTCGCGGAACAGTCGCACCAGCCCGCGCGTTCGCGGCGGATCACGGCGGCGATGGTCGCTGCCCGCGCCGGCGTCTCCACGGCCACCGTCTCGCTGGTGGCCAACGGCAAGACTGCGGGCCGTGTTTCCGAGGACAACGTTTCCAAGGTCCGGGAGGCCATCGCCGAACTCGGCTACGTGGTGGACGGCATCGGCAGTTCCCTGGCCAAAGGCGTGAGCTCCATCGTGATCCTCGTGGCGCCGGATATCTCCAACCCGTTCTTCGCCAAGGTGATTGCCGGCGTGCGGGAGTCCCTGGGTTCGCAGTACCAGCTGCTGTTGTCTGTCACCGAGGCGGGCGAGTTCCCCCAGGCCGACGACGTCCGGCGGCTGATGTCCCTGCGTCCGGCCGGGCTGCTGGTGGACGCACCCAACGCCGGCTTCCTCGAAGACCTTGCGTCGCCGTCGCCGCTTGTCCTGCTGGATGCTCCCGGGCTGGAGGCGTACGCGCCGTCGGTGAACCTGGACGTGGCCAGTGGAGCGCGGGAACTCGCGGCGCACCTCGCGGACGCCGGGCACCGGGAGGCGGCGTACGTGGACAGCGTCACCGGCACGGAAACCTTCGCCCTGCGGCGGAAAGCCTTCCTGGAGGAGGCGGCCGCCCGCGGCATCAGCGTTGGGCCGGACCGCATCATCAGCACCACCATCGACGTCGGAACGGCGGCCGCCGCGTTCGCCTCCGCCTGGCCGGCGTGGCAACGCGAGGGGGTGACCGCCGTCGTCTGCGGCACCGATACCCACGCCTACGGCGTGCTGCAGGAAGCGCGGGTGGCAGGGGTGCGGATACCCGAGGAGCTGGCGGTGGCCGGCTTTGATGACCTCCCCTATTCCGCCACGAGCAATCCCGGCCTCACCAGCGTCCATCTGCCCGCCACTTCGCTGGGCCTGAAGGCCGGGGAGCAGCTGCGCCGCCTCATGGAAGGGAAGGTGCTGGAGCAGACCGGGGCGACGCTGGAGAGTTCGCTCGTGGTGCGCGGATCCACAGTGGCGGCGGAACGCTGACGGTTCCAGCCGCCGTCGTTCTGTCTGTGCCCGGCCGTAAGCTGGGACTATGCCGAGTAACTGGGACAGCCTGGACCCTAGCCTGCGCGAATCTGTACAGCAGAACGTGGAGATCTATGAGCGCGTCCGGCCTGCCCTGAAACTGGTGACGCGGGATGTCCTGCTGCTGATGCGGGACATGCTGAAGGACAGCGAGGTTACCCCGCTGTTCGTCACCGGGCGCACCAAAACGGTGGAATCGTTCAAGGAGAAGATCTCCCGGATCGAGGAGCCGCTGGAGCCAGGCGGCCCGCCGGTGCTGAAGTTCCCGGACCCGTTCCGGACGCTGAATGACATGGTAGGCATCAGGGTGATCACCAAGCTGCCGGCCGAAAATGCCGCGGTGGCCAACATCATCAAGCGGCAGCGGCAACTGTTCGACTGCCGCGGGGACCGGGAGAAGGACATCGGCTCCATCGAGTCCGGCACCTACGGCTACTCCAGCCGCCACCTGATCCTGCGGACCATCCAGAACGAGGCCGTCAAGGAGTACCAACAGGTCTTCAACCCGGATGCGCAGCCCAACGGCAGCTACTTCTTTGAATGCCAGATCCGCACGATTTTTGCGCACGCCTGGAGCGAGATCGAGCACGATATCCGATTCAAGGCCGAGGACCCGCGCGCCTGGACCCCGCACTTCGACCGGCAGTTCACCGCCACGGCGGCGATGCTGGAAACGGTGGAAACGGCCTTCGCGGACCTGCACGAACGGTACGAGGAAGTGCGCAGCTTCTGGGACACCGAGGGCGAGGGCGCCGCGCCGCTGACACCCAACCGGATCCGCGACGTGTGGCGCACCCTGCTCCCGCACGTGGACCGCAAGGTGGATGACGACTGGGGCTGGGCCGCGGAGCTCCTCGCCGCACACGGACTTAACCAGACCATGCAGCTCGCCGGGCTGCTGAGCGCCAACCGCATCACCGAAGTCCGCAAGGCCCTGGACCACCGCTACTCCCCCGGTCCGGACCGGCTGCTCGATGACCTGCTGCTGTGGCAGTACGGCACCAAACACATTGACCTCACCGCCGAAGCGGCCGACGCCGTCCCGCACCCGCGGCGCGACAGCCTCCTGCGGCGGCTCAAACAGATCGAACGGTACCGGCTGACGAAGACGTAGGGTTTCGGCGCTGGAGCGGACTGTCCGACATTTGCAGTTCCTGGTCGGGGATCTTTCAACCTGGAGCGTTCCACCCATCGCAGGGCGCCCGCTTTGTCCTGCTGCTGGAAGTTGTACAGCCGGTTCAGGCCCCCGCCCAGAACTCCTGAAGCTCCCCGCGGGGGTCCTCCGCCACACGGGGCAGCTCATCCAGGATCATCGTTCTACGGCCGGGCCCGTACTCCGGCCAATCCGGCAAACCGGGAGCTGCGGGCTGGCCGCTTCCCCGGCCGCGTCCGTGGCGTCGTGGTCTCCGACGCACAGGGAACGTGCTCCAGAGGCAACGCTCTCGCACTTGATGCGGCTTTTCCGGCAACGCTCTCGCACTTGATGCGGCTTTTCCGGCAACGCTCTCGCACTTGATGCGGCTTTTCCGGCAACGCTCTCGCACTGCTCCGCCTTTCTCACCCGCCGAAGAGCGGCGACAGGGACGTCCAGAACTGGCGGATGCCCAGGACGACAAACAGTAGGGCGCACACTCCCAGCGCTATGTTGGAGTGCAGCTTGTTGGCCCAGGCTTTGGGTATCCGCCTGCCGTTGAGCAGGCCGAGCAGGGTCAGTGCCAGGAACGGCATAAACAGTGAACCCAAAGCGCCGTAAAGCAGGATCAGGCCGATGGGCTGGCCTAGGGCGAAGAGGATCATGGGCGGGAACGTGAGCCAAAGAATGTAGAACTTGAAGTATTTCCCGCCCACCCGGGTATCAGGGTGTCCGGATTCCTTGCCCCGCATATTGCCCCAGAAGTCGGCGAACATCAAAGAAACGCCATTCCAGACGCCGATGATGGAGGAGAAGGAAGCGGCCCAGAAACCGACGAGGAATCCCGTTCCCACCACGTCGCCGTACTCCGCTTTCAGGACATCGTAGAGATCCAGCAGTCCTTCATCGCTTGCACTGAGGGAAACACCGGCGGAGCGGACAACCTCGGCACCGACGATGAGCATGGCGATCACGAAGATCCCTGTCATCACGTAGGCCATGGAGTTGTCGATCCGCATGACCTTCATCCACTTGGGGGTGTACCAGCCCTTTTCGCGGAGCCAGTATCCATAGGCGGCGAGCGTGATGGTTCCACCCACCCCGCCGGCCAGGGCCAGGGTGTAGAAGATGCCGCCATCGGTCGATGGGATCATCGGGATCAGGCCGGTGAGCATCTCCGGGATGTTCGGGGCGGCAATGATGGCCAAACCCACCACGGTCACGAACATCATGCCCACCAGCACGGCAGTGATCTTCTCGAAGGTGGCGTACTTGCCCCACCACACCATCGCGAAACCGGCCAGGCCCATCAGGATGGCCCACGCCCACAGCGGCAGGATTGGGAACACGGCCGCGAGCGGCAAGGCTGCGGAGGACATGGCAGTGGCTCCGTAGACGAAGCCCCAGATCATGATGTAAGGCCCGAAGTACCAGGTGGTCCACTTGCCGAGGGAACGCCATCCCTCGAAGATCGTCTTTCCGGTTGCCAGCGTGTAGCGTCCGGCGCCTTCAACGAGGATGATCTTCAAGACCACGCCAACGATGACTGCCCAGAACAGGCCGTAACCGTACCGGGAGCCCGCCACCAAAGTGGCCACCATGTCAGCAGCGCCCACGCCGGTGGCTGCGACCACCAGGCCAGGCCCGATGAGGCGCCATTTGGCGGGACGGCCGCCGTCGTCATCAATCCGGTCGGCATGGCCGGCCTTTGAAGCTAGCTGCTGCTGCGCGGCCGTTGCCGGCCTGCTCGTTGGGCCGGTGCTGTCCATGGCGCCGTCGCTCATGACTCCTCCTCGGTGTCGGTGGTAGGCAAAGAACTCCTGCCAACCTAACCGCGAGTGGCGTCACCACCAAGGCAACCCGCCCCGAAAGCCATAAGCAGCCTGTCAGTCGTCCTTCGAACCTGTCTGCCGATGAGTGAGCTTGTCCAGGAGCCGGTCCACCATGCCGACCCCCGGTCCCACCGTCTTATGGAACAGTTCCGAATGCGGGGCGCTTGGGTGCGGCCTGGTGGGTGCCACCTTTTTCGCTTTCTCTACTTTTTGCCCCAATTCGATGAGTTTTTCGCGGGGAATGTGCAGGCGGAGCTTCGGGAACTGCTCGGATTCCTCGTCGTTGGCGTGATGGGTCAGCTGTCCCTCAAGCTCACCCACGAGTTCCATAAACTCCCGGTCGGAGGAATCAACCTTTTCCAGCCGCTTCATCAGCTTGACGATGTCGTCGTGCTCCTTCTTGTCGTGCTCCACCTCTTCTTTTCCGTTGGGCACGTGGTCCTCAATGGCGGGATAGACGTACATTTCCTCCGCGACGGCATGGCGCATGACTTCGGCAATCAGGGTGTCCGCAAGGTCCCTGCGCGCGGTGCCATCCGGCGTGCTTTTGATCTGCCCGATCAGTGCAACCATGTCCTGGTGGTCACTGGTCAGGATGTCGACGACATCCATGTTCGTTCCGGCGGAATCAGTATCACTCATGAGCTGGCCTCCTCCTGGATCGCTTCCGGTAAGCGACGTAAGAGGGTCAAAGTACCATGTGGCAACAACACGATCCATAGGGGAAAATCCGCTGCGCCGCACAGGCACAGGTGCACGAGGCGCAGCCGAATGAAGCCAGGCCAGCAAGGCACCCCGGCTGGCTTGACCGCCGTCGCACGCTTCTGGTTTCGAGCTCAAACGCAGCGCCGGCCCCTTTCAGCACGCGCTCGATGGAGCTGCTGCTGAAAGGGGCCGGACGGCAGTGACGGAATGACCTGCTTAGCGGGCGTTGAGGAGGTGTTCGATGGCGAGCTGGTTGAGGCGGACGAAGGCGAAGGAGCGTTCGGCTGCTTTGTCGGCGTCGAAGTCTTCGAACGCGGTGGTGTCGTTGAGCAGGTCGGTGGCGGTTTCGCCGGCGGTGAGGGTGGTTTCGCCGAGTTCGAAGATGCCGGAGGCGGCGAGGGCTTCCTGGACCTGGGGGTCGGCGCGGAACGCGGTGGCGCGTTCTTTCAGGAGCAGGTACATGGACATGTTGGCTTTGGCGGATTCCCAGACGCCGTCGTACCCATCGGTGCGGGAGGGCTTGTAGTCGAAGTGCCGCGGGCCCTCGTAGCGGGGGCCGCCGTTGGGGAAGCCGTTTTCGAGCAGGTCCACGGTGAAGAAGGCGCTGGTGAGGTCGCCGTGGCCGAAGACGAGATCCTGGTCGTACTTGATGCCGCGCTGGCCGTTGAGGTCGATGTGGAACAGCTTGCCGGCCCACAGGGCCTGGGCGATGCCGTGGGTGAAGTTCAGCCCGGCCATCTGCTCGTGCCCGGTTTCGGGGTTCAAACCCACGATGTCGCCGTGTTCGAGCTGGGCGATGAACGCCAGGCCGTGCCCGACGGTGGGCAGGAAGATATCGCCGCGGGGTTCGTTGGGCTTGGGCTCCAGCGCGATCCGCAGGTTGTAGCCCTTGTCCTTGATGTACGCGGCGGCGGTGTCCACGCCCTCGCGCATCCGGTCCAGGGCCGCGGAGAGGTCCTTGGACCCGTCGTATTCGCTGCCCTCACGCCCGCCCCACATCACGAACGTTTCGGCGCCGAACTCCGCGGCGGAATCGATGTTGCGCAGGACCTTGGACAGGGCGAAGCGGCGGATGGAGCGGTCGTTGGAGGTGAACCCGCCGTCCTTGAATACCGGGTGGCTGAACAGGTTGGTGGTCACCATCGGGACCTTCAACCCGGTTTCGGCCAGGGCCGCCTTGAAGTTCTTCAGGATCAGCTCACGCTCCGAGGCCGTGGCCTCGAACGGGACCAGGTCGTTGTCATGGAAGGTGATGCCGTACGCGCCCAGCTCCGCGAGCCGGTGCACCGCCTCCACCGGATCCAGCGCCGCACGGGTCGCAACACCGAACGGGTCAGCGCCGGTCCAGCCAACAGTCCAAAGACCAAAAGTGAACTTCTCAGCAGGGGTCGGGGTAAGAGTCATGATGCGTCCTTGCAGTCAAAGAGTAGGGCCGGAAACAGCCAATTAGTTTATAAATTGAACTATATGGTTGCGGCGGCAGCACCGTCAAGGGAGGTAGGGACGGGCTGCGTCTGGGAGGCTGTCAGCCGCGCCGGGCAGGCCGGTCGAAGCGCCAGCCCTCGGACTGTAGTTCCGGAATGACCTGGTCTACTGCTTCCACCGTCTGGCTCCTGTCCCCGCCACCGTCGTGCAGGAGCACCACCCCTCCCGGCGTGATGCCATCCCTGATGCGGCGGACCAGTTCTGCAGTCCCCGGGGGATCCCAGTCGCCCACCACCGTGGCCCAGCCAAGCGGCTGCATGCCCATGCTTGCGGCTACCTCCGGAGTTTGTCCCCAGCTTCCATAGGGAGCGCGGAAGTAGTTGATTTTCGCCTCCGGCACGGCCTCGCGGATAACGGCACTCGTCTCTTCGAGATCGGCCCTGATGGCCTCGGCGCTCCAGCCACCCATGTTGTGGTGATGCATCGTGTGGTTGCAGAGCAGGTGGCCCGCGTCCGCGATCTGGCGGACAACCTCGGGGTGCTGCTTCACGTGGTCTCCCCACAGGCAGAAGGTGGCCTTGACGTGGTGCTTCTCCAGCACGGCCAGCAGCTTTGGGGTGTTGACGGGATCGGGACCGTCGTCGAACGTCAGGCTTAGGTACTTGCCCTCGTGCCTGGTTGAATTGACGATCGCGGGGGTGGCCTGGTCGGCCTGGGCAGGAGCTGCGCCAGCAAGGCCTGCCGGAACGGCAGCACCAAGTGCCACAACGGTGGCAGCGAAAGGCAGCGCCGCCCTGCGTAGAAATGACGGGCGGCGAAGTGGGAAGTTCATGTCTACCTCATCGGAGTCACGGGAATTTCCGGTAATTTCCGGAATGCGCTCAGCGTAGGCTTGTGCTCATCACCTCGTCAAGGGTCTCCAAGAGGAGTTTCGGAGCGCAGGGATTACCTGTTGCGGGGCGCGGCGGTGCTCTCCCTGGCCACAAGCCTGGTGGAGAGTTCCACGCGGGGGCTTTCAACACCCTCGCCCTGAAGCATCCGAAGCACGGTGCGCGCAGCAAGTTTGCCCATCTCCGCCAGCGGCTGCCGGACGGTGGTCAGCGGAGGAGACGCCCAGCGGGCTTCCGGAAGGTCGTCAAATCCAACGACGCTGATGTCCTCGGGCACCCGCAGCCCCTTCTTTCGCACTGCCTCGTAGACGCCGAGGGCCATTTGGTCGCTCGCGGCGAACACGGCAGACGGTGGTTGGGGCAGCTCGAGCAACCGGCACCCGGCGCGAAACCCGGACTGGTAGTCGAAGTCCCCGTCCACAACCAGGTCGGGATCAAAGGGGATCCCGGCCGCGTCAAGGCCCGCGCGGTAGCCGTCCAGCCGCGCCCTGCTGCACCACAGGCCAGGTGTGCCGGCAACGAATCCAATCCGCTGGTGGCCGATTCCAGTGAGGTGCTCGGTGGCGCCGACCGCTCCGGTCCAGTTGGTGGCACCTATCGTTGGCACGTCCAAGTCCGGCACGCCCGCAGGATCAATCACGACTGCGGGGACGTGCAGGCGCTGCAGTTCGGCCCGCAGGAAGGAATCGAGGTCTGTGGTGACCAGAATGGCCCCGTCACTCGCCCTGGCACTGACGTTGTCCAGCCACTGCCGGGTGGAGGTGGGACTTGTTTTGCGGTGGATCGCGGACACCACCGTCGAAGCCCCCGCTTCATTGGCGGCTTCCTCCACGCCACGGATGATTTCCACCGCCCAAGGGCTGTCCAGGTCGTTGAAAACAAGGTCAATAAGGCCTGACCGGACATCCGGGCGGATCCCCCGCCGTTGGTAGCCGTGGTCCCGCAGCAGGGCTTCCACCCGCTCGCGGGTACGCGCGGACACATCGCCCCTGCCGTTGAGCACGCGGGAAACTGTAGGCACTGACACCCCCGCTTCGGCAGCAATAGCCGAAATCGTGACTGCCGGGCGCTGGCTCTCGGGCACGCATTCCTCCTGGGTCGCTGCCAGTATAGGCCTTCATGTCGCACCGCCAGCCACGGCATTTTCGGCGAAACCCTTGACGCGCTCTCCGAAACGCTCCTAATCTACAACAACCAAGTTCCGGAATTTTCCGGAAAGGTCTGGTCGGAATCAGGTTCCCGATCGGCTCGTACTCAAAGGAGAGCTCTTTATGAAGGTTGCACAAATGGTTGCTGCCGCCGTCATGGCGTCAGCGTTTGTCCTCCCCACGGCACTGCCAGCAGTTGCCGACGGGAATGACAAGCCGCAGCCCCCGGGCCTTGCCAAGCAGGACACCCTGCGCTGGGCCGCACCGAAAAACGTTCGAATTGGCACGGCAGTTGCCGGCGGTGGCCACCACGAGACGATGCCCTATGCCAACCCTTTCACTTCAGACCAGCAGTACCGTGAAGTCCTGGCCTCAGAGTTCAGTTCGGTTTCGCCGGAGAACCAGGCGAAGTGGGAGTTCATCCACCCCCAGCGCGATCAGTACCGCTTCGCTGAGATGGACGCCATCGTCGAGTTCGCCCAGCAGAACGGCCAGGTGGTCCGCGGCCACACGCTGTTCTGGCACAGCCAAAACCCGGCTTGGCTGGAGCAGGGCAACTTCAGCAAGGACGAGCTTCGCTCCATTCTGAAGGACCACATCACCACTGTTGTTGGCCGGTACGCGGGCAAGATCCAGCAGTGGGATGTCGCCAACGAGATCTTCAATGACAACGGTACGCTCCGGACCACTGACAACATCTGGATCCGGGAACTTGGTCCGGAGATCATCGCTGATGCTTTCCGGTGGGCGCACGAAGCCGATCCGAAGGCCAAGCTCTTCTTCAACGACTACAGCGTGGAAAGCATCAACCCCAAGAGCACGGCCTACGTCGGACTCATCTCGAAGCTCCTGTCCCAGGGCGTCAAGGTGGACGGCTTCGCCGTGCAGGGCCACCTCAGCACCCAGTACGGCTTCCCCGGCGACCTGCAGGCGAACCTTCAGCGCTTCGATGACCTCGGCCTGGAAACCGCCGTCACGGAGATCGATGTCCGCATGAACATTGCTGCCGGCACCAAGCCGACCAAAGAGCAGCTGGCCAAGCAGGCCAGTTACTACCAGCGCGCGCTGGAAGCCTGCCTGAATGTTGAGGACTGCAAGTCCTTCACCATCTGGGGCTTCAATGACAAGTACTCATGGGTGCCGGTCTTCTTCAACGGCCAGGGCGAGGCAACGGTGATGTGGGAGGACTACACGCGCAAGCCTTCGTACGACGCACTGCAGTCCACGCTCCTCAAGGCCAATCCGGGCGGTGAGCAGCGTGCCGGCCACCACCCCGCCTACCAGCAGTAACACCACCGGCAGTCACTCATAAAGGTGCGGCCCGGAACCACGTGGTTCCGGGCCGCATTGCCGTTTCCTGCTGCTAGCCCTTCACAGCATGGATCCGGTAGGTGAGGGAATGTGACTCACCTGGTTCAAGGACAGCAAGGTCCTGCCCGGAGTTGAAGGCATCGGGCGGACAGGTCATCGGCTCGACAGCCAAGCCCTTCCGGCCGCGCAGTTCGCCCGAGTAGAGCTGCAGCCAGGGGGCCTCGGTTCCAGTAGCTTCCACCACTGCCGAAAGCCTGAGGGCGGGGTTGCGCAGCGTGACGTTCCAATCCCCTTGGGGGAGGTCTGTAAAGGCGTGGTCGAGCGACTGCGAAGCCAGCATGCGCGGCTCGGGGAATGCGAAGTCCGTACCTTTGGTGTCCAGGAGCTCCGTGGGCTGGAGCCTGCTGTCAGTGAGGAGAACTTTGCCGGCCCGGAAGCTCAATTCACAGTTGCCGACGTCCTCGCCGCCCACGGTGATGTAAGGGTGGGAGCCGCAGCCGTAAGGGGCTGCCGCCGTGCCGCAGTTGGAGGCGTGAAGCTCGACCCGAAGCCCTGTGCCGCTGTCCAGCGCGTAGCGCACCGAGAGCGCGAGCTGGAACGGGTAGCCAGGTTCTCCGTGCAGCAGATGGGTGAGTAGCACTTCACTGTCCGAGCTGTGCTCTACCTGCCAGGCGTTCCACAGTGCAAGCCCATGCAGGGCGCTGCCGGTAGTGGCCTCGTTTACCGGCAACTCATAGCGCCGGCCGGCGAAGGTGTAGGCGCCGCCGGCTACACGGTTGGGCCAGGGCAACAGCACCTTCCCCGCGTAGGCTGGCGGCAGTTCGTGCTCGGGAAAGGGCAGCACAATGTCCTGGCCTTGGAATGACAGGCTTACGAGTCCGGCCCCCACGCTGGCGACAGTAGCCGTATAGGCCCCCGCCTTGAGGGTGATCAGATCTCCGTTGGGCCCCGCACTGGACATGGTGTTCCTTTCAGGAAGATGCTGCCCGCGAATCAGTCGGGGCAGATTGCAGTACTTTGGCGGACAACAAGGGATGTTGCCAAGTCAAGGCGCAGGTTGTTGGGCCGTTCACCTTCCCGGAGCCGCAGGACCATGCGCGCCGCCTCTTCAGCCATTTCTATCAGGGGCTGGTGCACGGTGGTCAGCGCGGGGCTGGACCACCGTGCCACCTGGAGGTCGTCATAGCCCACGATGGACAGCTGGGCCGGGACTGAAATTCCCAGCTGGCGGGCTGCGTCCAGCACGCCGAGGGCCTGCAAATCACTTCCGGCGAAGATGGCGGTAGGCCGCTGCTCCATCTGCAGCAGCTCGTGGGCGTGCTTCCGGCCGCCGTCCACGTGGAAGTCACCGTATCGGATCAGGGTCCGGTCGATGGGGATGCCCGCGGTGTTCAGGGCCGAGCTGTAGCCATCGATCCTGGCGAGGGAGCACATCATGTCCTCAGGCCCGGAGATGGCGGCAATGCGGGTGTGGCCGAGTTCGATGAGGTGGCGGGTGGCCATCATGCCCCCGGCCCAGTTGGCTGAACCAACCGAAGGCACGTCGGGGGCAGGGTCACCTGCCGGGTCGATGATCACGAACGGGATGGAGCGGGCATCCAGTTGCTGCCGGTACTCCTGCGGCAGATCGGAAAAGACGAGCACCACCCCGGCGGGCCGGCGGGCCAGGACCCCTTCGATCCAATCCGTTCCGGGAGCATGCCTGGTGCCGCTTTCGGTGAGGATGACGCTCATGCCGTTCGCTTTGGCGACGTTCTCCACACCGCGGATGATTTCGAGCGCCCACGCACTTTCAAGCTCGTGGAACACAAGCTCCAGGAGGGCGGATTTGGACGCCGTCGTTTTCCGCCGCTTATAGCCATGCTCCTCGAGGAGCTCCTCAACTTTCGATCGCGTTTTACGAGAAACGTCCGATCGGCCGTTAAGAACCTTCGAGATGGTGGACAACGAAACGCCCGCTTCCTCTGCCAGTTGGGCCAAGGTAACGCGCGCGTCGGACGATGCAGGGCTGGACATGAGGACCAGCATAGCGGGCCTTTCGTCCGTTGGTGCCCAAAATACTTACACCTTGCGCCCCAGGTGTAACGCAACTTACACTGGCAACCGTCACATAACTTTCGATCAAAGTATCGAAACTTTCGAGAGGCGTTCGAAGATGAACAACCATGGATGGGTAGCCCGCACTATCGCAGGCGGTGCGGCACTTGCCCTTGGCCTGACAATGGCAGGCTGCTCCGGCGGGTCCGGCGCATCAAGCCGGCCGGAGAATGAACTCCACGTCGCGATGTACGGCGACGCAGGCAACGTAGTTGAGCAAAAGATGATCGACGCCTTTAACGCTACTTCCGAGGTAAAGATTGTCCTGGACAAGATTCCGGGTGCCGAATACCAGTCCAAGCTGCAGACGATCATGGATACCCCCACCGCACCGGATATCTTCTTCAACTGGGGCGGCGGCAGCATCAAGAGCTTTGTGGATGCCGACCTTGTGCTTCCACTGGACGACTTCATCAAGGAAGACCCGCAGCTCAAGGACGCCTTCCTGCCGTCTGTGTTTGAAACTGCGGTTATCGACGGCAAGTCCTACGGGGTTCCCATGCGGGGAACCCAGCCGGTCATGCTTTTCAACAACACCAAGGTCCTGGCTGACGCGGGCATCAGCAAGCCGCCGGCCACCTGGGATGAACTGCTGGAGGACGTAAAGATCCTCAAGGACAAGGGCATCACCCCCATTGCTTTGGGGGCCGGTGACCGGTGGCCGACGCTGATGTGGTTTGAGTACCTTTACGACCGCGTTGCAGGCGAGGGTCTGTTCCAGAAGGCGCTGGAAGGGGACAGCAGCGTCTGGGAATCCGAAGAAAGCCGCAAGGCGCTTGGCATGCTCCGCGAGTTGGTGGATGCGGGGGCCTTTGGCACCAACTTCGACTCCGTGAAGTTCACCGACGGCGGTTCGCCTGCCCTTCTTGCCAGCGGCAAGGCCGGTTTTGAGCTCATGGGCTCGTGGGAGTACTCCACGCAGCAGAGCAATGATGCTGCGTTCGCTGCGGATGTCCTCGGCTACAGCGAGTTCCCGAAGATCGAGGGTGGAAAAGGCGACGAGGACAACCTCGTGGGCAACACCAACAACTTCTACTCGATCCACAAGAACACGCGCTATCCGGAAGCCGCCCGCGACTTCCTGAAGCTCATGTACTCGGATCAGTTCGTGGAGGAACAGGTGGCCATCGGCAACCTTCCCACCACCACGAACACGGAAAAGTTCCTCGACAAGGCTGCCGACCCCGAGTACGCCAAGTACCAGTTCAGCCTGGTGAAGGAAGCGCCGTCGTTCCAGCTTTCCTGGGACCAGGCGTACCCGCCGGAAGCAACTGTCACCATCCTCACCGCCGTCTCCCAGTTCTTCAGCGGACAGATTGATGAAGACGGCTTCATCAAGGCCATGCAGAGCCTTTAGGAAAAATCATGACGACGACGCTTGCCAACCGCAGGCGCCCGGAACGTGCGGGCGGCCCTGAAAAGGGCCGTCCCACACGCCGGGGCGGCTCCACCTCGAGCCGCCCCGGCTTTGTCTGGGCTCTTCCTGCCACTATCTTCTTTGGGCTTTTCGCGCTCGTGCCGCTTGTTGCGGTGGCGGTGCTGTCCTTCACTACGTGGAGCGGTCTCGGCGATCCCAAATTCGTGGGGCTCAAGAACTGGGAGGCTCTGTTTGAGGACCCGGTGATGCTCCAGAGCCTCTGGCTGAGCCTGCTGTTTATTGCGCTCGGCATCATCACCCAGACTCCGCTGAGCATCCTGCTCGGCGTCTGGGCGGCCGGAAACCAGAAAAACCGCGCCATCCTGAGCGCCATCTACTTCGTTCCGCTGCTGCTGTCCTCCGCGGCGATTTCCGTCCTGTGGCGCGCCCTCCTCGACCCCAACTTCGGCCTCCCCGGCCAGCTGTCCTGGCTGTTCGGGGACGGCAACCTCCTCGGCACGCAGACCGGCGCCATTGCGGTGCTGATCTTCGTGGGCATGTGGCAGTTCACGCCGTTCCACACACTGATCTACCAAGGTGCCGCCCGCCAGATCCCGCCGGTCCTGTACCAGGCGGCGTCGATCGACGGGGCCGGCACCGTCAGGCAGTTCTTCAGCATCACGCTGCCGCAGCTGAAGAACAGCATCATCACGTCGGTGATCCTTATGGTGGTCGGCGGCCTGACGACTTTTGAAACAGTCCTCATCCTGACCAACGGCGGACCGGGAACCGGCACCACCATCACCGCTTTCCACATGTACCAGGAAGCCTTCCGCAGGTTCGATTTCGGCACCGGCAGCGCGATTGCGCTGGTCCTCGTCGTCATCTCCACGGCGATCTCCTTCGCAGTGGTCCGCGTTTCCGGGTACGACAAGATGCGCAGTTCCATGGAGGGGCTCTAAATGAAAACGCGTCCGAATTACCTCGCCGGCGTCGGAGCCTTCATCTGGCTGGCCATCGTTGCTGTTCCGCTGTACGTTATGCTGTCCGCGACGTTCCAGACGCGTGCCGAGTTCGGCGACAACGGGCCGCTGTCGTTCCCCACCAGCTTCACCCTGCAGAACTACGTGGATGCCATCAGCAGCGGTTTCGGCAGGTACTTCCTTAACACGGTTATCGTCACCCTGGGTGTGGTTGGCCTCGTCCTGCTGTTGGTACCTCCGCTGAGCTATGCCATTGTGCGCAGCCAAAGCCGTGCCGCGACGGCCATCTTCCGCCTGTTCCTGCTGGGCCTGGCGATTCCTGCCCAGGCTGTCATTGTTCCGGTGTTCTACCTGATCAACACGGTGGGCCTCTATGACAACCTGCTAGGCGTCATTCTTCCGACGGCGGCCTTCGCACTCCCGATCTGCACGATCATCCTCAGCGGCACCATGCGCGACATCACGCCGGACCTTTATGAGGCCATGGCCATGGACGGCGCATCCCCCGCCCGTGCCTTCCTGCGCCTAGTGCTGCCGCTGTCCAAGGGCGGCCTGTCCACCATCGCCGTGTTCTCAGCGCTCCAGGCGTGGAACGGCTTCCTCTTCCCGCTGATCCTGACGCAGTCTGAATCCACCCGTGTGGTCACCCTCGGCCTGTTCAACTTCCAGACTCAGTTCGGCATCAACATCCCCGGACTCCTGGCGGCCGTGACCCTGTCCATGGTGCCGGTACTGCTCGCCTACCTCTTCGCGCGCCGCGCGCTTGTCCAGGGCCTCATGGGCGCTGGCGGAAAGTAATCATGACAGAAACCAAAACTCACAGCGCGCCGTGGCGCGACACCGCGTCCACCCCCCGGGAGCGCGCCGACAGCCTGATTGCCGCCATGACGCTTCGGGAGAAGACCGCACAGCTCTTCGGCATCTGGGTAGGTGCTTCCACAGAGGGCGGCGAAGTAGCCCCCCACCAGAATGAGATGAACCCGGCGGTTGACCTCGACGAGATCCTGCCAAACGGCCTGGGACAGCTCACCAGGCCGTTCGGCACGGCCCCTGTCGACCCGGCGTTGGGTGCCTTGTCGCTTCAGCGGACCCAGCAGCGGATTGCCGCCGCCAACCGCTTCGGCATCCCGGCTTTGGTCCATGAGGAATGCCTGGCGGGCTTCGCCACCTGGCAGGCCACGGCCTACCCCGTGCCGCTCGCGTGGGGCGCCACCTTCAACGCTGACCTCATCCGTACGATGGGTGCGTCGATTGGAGCCGACATGCGCTCGGTGGGTGTGCACCAGGGCCTTGCCCCCGTCCTCGACGTGGTCCGCGATGCCCGCTGGGGCCGCGTGGAGGAAACGATCGGCGAGGACCCCTACCTGATCGGAACCCTCGCCACCGCCTATATCCAGGGCCTGGAGAGCAGCGGCATCGTCGCCACGCTTAAGCACTTTGTGGGCTACTCGGCCTCAAAGGCAGGCCGCAACCTGGCCCCCGTCTCCGTTGGCGCCCGCGAGCTGTCAGACGTCCTGCTTCCGCCCTTCGAGATGGCCATCCGGGAGTCGGGCGTCCGCTCCGTCATGCATGCGTACACGGACCTGGACGGTGTCCCCTCGGCAGCCGACGCTTCCCTGCTCACTGACCTCCTGCGCAACACGTGGGGCTTCAATGGCACTGTGGTCGCTGACTACTTCGGCATCGCCTTCCTGAAAAACCTGCACGGCGTCGCCGGGTCCCTCGGCGAAGCTGCAGCAGCCGCCCTGGCCGCCGGGGTCGACGTCGAACTTCCCACCGTGCACGCCTTTGGCGGGCACCTTCTGGCCGAAGTCGAAGCCGGGCGCGTTCCGGTCAGCCTCATCGACCGTGCCCTGCGCCGGGTGCTCGTGCAGAAAATCGAGCTGGGCCTGCTGGATGAGGACTGGTCTGCCGTTCCCCTTGCCCTGCAGGACACCGATCTGCAGAACAGTGCCGGGCTGCAGGGCAGCATCACCCTTGACACCGCGGCAAACAGGAAGCTCGCCGCCCAAATTGCCGAAGAGTCGATCGTCCTGGCCAGCAACAACGGCATCCTGCCGCTGCGCAATCCCGGCCGCATAGCCGTCGTCGGGCCCAACGCCGACAACACCGCGGCTTTCCTCGGCTGCTACTCCTTCCCGGCACACGTCGGCGGGCAGCACCCGGACACCCCGGTTGGCATCGAGCTGCCCACCGTGGCGCAGTCCCTGCGGGCCGAATTCCCGGACAGCCGCATCACGGTAGCGGCCGGCTGCTCCATCGACGGCCCGTCCGCTGAGGGATTTGACGACGCCGTTGCTGCCGCCGGCGAGGCCGACGTCGTCATCGCTGTGATGGGTGACCGCGCCGGCCTGTTCGGCCGGGGAACCAGCGGTGAAGGCTGCGACGTGGAATCCCTGGTGCTCCCGGGCGTCCAGCAGCAACTGCTGGACCGGCTGATTGAAACCGGCGTCCCCGTGGTGCTGGTGCTCCTCACAGGCCGCCCTTACGCCGTGGGATCCGCCGTCGAACAGGCCGCCGCAATCGTGCAGGCATTCTTCCCCGGCGAGGAAGGCGGGCCGGCTGTGGCGAAGATCCTCAGCGGCAGCGTCAACCCCAGTGGCCGTCTGCCGGTAAGCATTCCCGCCCGGCCGGGCGCCCAGCCTTCGTCATACCTGGCCTCTCCGCTGGCCCAGGCCAGCAGCGTTTCCAACATCGATCCTGCGGCCGCCTACCCCTTCGGCCACGGCCTCAGCTACACCACGTTCGAATGGAGCGGCCTGGAACTGGACGGGTCCTCCACCATCGCGGTGGATGGTGCGGCGAACGCCAGCATCACCGTCACGAACACCGGTGAAAGGGCCGGCGTCGAACTCGTCCAGCTGTACCTCCACGATCCGGTGGCCTCAGTGGTCCGCCCGGTGCAGAAGCTGGTGGGGTATGCCCGCGTGCCACTGGCGGCAAAAGCTTCGGCGAGGGTTTCCTTTACGGTGCCCGCCGACGTCACATCGTTTACGGGCCGGGATGGCAAGCGAATCGTCGAGGCCGGCGACGTGGAACTCCGCTTCGGGGCTTCCAGCGGGGACATCCGCCTGCGGGCCGGGTTCCGGCTGACCGGTGAAACACGCATCGTTGACCACAGCCGCCGGCTGCACTGCGATGTCACGGTGACGCCAGGCAACTGAGACAAGAGGCAGGTGGCCGTGCCCTTGGCACGGCCACCTGCAAGCCGAAAGGAATTCCATGGGAACGCCGCACTGCCTGACTGTCCTTGCCACGACCAGATCCGACGTTGATGACAAGCTGAACGTCTCCATCCAACAGCTCCGGGCGTTGGCCCAGGAAAACCCCGTACGGGGCATCCTCGTAACCAGGCGCGGCCCGGGCAGCTTCACCGTCGAACTGAGCGATCAGGTGCCCTATGGGGAGACGTGGGAATCCGTGCAGTTCACACCCGTTGACGGCCAAGGCCCGGCCTCCAGCCGGGAAAGGTAGCTGAATAAGGCGCTGAGCCCGAAGGTCCAGGGCTCCATGTCCTCGGTGGTCTGCGTCCGGTTGATCAGCGCGCCGAGCTGCGGGCTGCTGATGGTGACCACGTCGCCGGGCTTGTGTGTGAAGCCGAGCCCTTCGGCATCACGGTCCTGCGTTGGAGCGAACAGTGTTCCGGTGAAGAGGGCGAAACCGTCGGGGTACTGGTGGTGCCGGCCGTGGGCTGCTGCCATGAGTTCTTCGAAGGGGCGGCTGATGCGGGCAAGGCTGTTGCGGCCCTCCAGGCGGTAGCCGTCCATGCCTTCCACGGTAAGGGTAATGTCCTCGCTTCGCAGCGAGTCCAGCGTGAAGTCCTGGTGGAAGAGACGGATCAGCGGACCGATGGCACAAGAAGCGTTATTGTCCTTGGCCATACCGAGGAGGAGCGCACTGCGGCCCTCCACGTCCCGCAGGTTCACGTCGTTCCCCAAGGCTGCACCCCGAACCGTCCCGGCTGAGTCGGCAATGAGCACAAGTTCCGGCTCCGGGTTGTTCCACGAGGAAAATCCGGGGATGCCGACGGCGGAACCGAAACCAACGGAAGACAGGACCGGGGCTTTGGTGAAGACCTCCGGGTAGGGGCCAAGTCCCACCTCCAGGTACTGCGACCACATGCCCTGGCTGGACAGCACCTTCTTGGCCTCCCGGGCCTCTTCAGACCCGGGGCGCAGGGAATCCAGGCTGCCGCCCAGGGCCTCGGCAACGGTTGTGCGGACTTCCGCTGCCCGGTTGAAATCACCGCCGCACCATTCCTCGATGACGCGCTCGATCAGGCTCTCCACAAAGGTGACCCCGCAGGCCTTAATGACCTGGAGGTCGATCGGGGACAGCAGGTGGGGCCGGTCCCGGTCCGCGCCGAGCGAGGCTTCCACCAATTCCGCCAGGTTCCAGCGAGGAGCGCCGGCTGTCTGCAGAACGAAGTCCACCGGGTTCCCGTGATCCATGAGCCCGGCGACAGTGCGGACCCCGGGGGTGAGATCAAAGACCTCATCACCCCGGACGCACACCACCCTTGGACCGCCGGAGGCCGGATCCCACACTCGGCCAACGAGGACCGCGTCTGCAGCGTCGGCCGGGAGAATGGGCAGCGATGCCGTGGTGGTCATAGGCTGTCCAGGTTCTCTGGGGTGCGCTCGAGGTTAAAGTAGGAACGGGCATCCGGCGGCCTGATGTCAGCTACAGCGTCGTTGAAGATCCTCATCGGATGCGGTGTGTACGGGTGCTCGGCGATGGCGTCGAAGTCCAGTTCGACGCCGAGGCCGACACCGTCGGGGATGAGAATGTCCCCTTCCTCCGTCAGCTGGAGGCGCTCGTTGGAGATCTCGCTCCGCCATGGGACGTCCGAGGCCATGATCTCCAGGTAACGGAAGTTGGGCAGCATGGCGCCGAGCTGCAGGGTGGCCGCGGTACTCAGGGGCCCGCTCGGGTTATGCGGGGCGAAGGGAATGTAATGGGCTGCGGCGAGCGTAGAGATGAATGACAGTTCCAGCAGGCCGCCGGCGTGCGTGACGTCCGGCTGGATGTAGTCAACTGCGTTCCGTGCGAGGACGGGGACAAAGGTGTTCCGTCCAAACCAGCGCTCCCCGGCCGCGATCGGCACAGGCGATTTGGACCGGATCTCAATAAGGGAGTCGATGCCGTCCGGCGGGCATGGTTCCTCGAAGAACACTGGTTGAAATCGCTCGATTTCGCGCGCTACCCGGATGGCCGTGGGCACGTCGAACCGGCCGTGTCCTTCAATAAAGATTTCAACATCATCGCCCACTGCCTCCCGCACAGCGGCCACGGGCTCAAGCATGCGCCGCAGATCCCGCGGGTCAAGTGTCAGGTCCGCTGCCTCGAACGGATCCCACTTGAGTCCGCGGAAGCCCTGGGCAACTGTCTGAACAGCGGCGTCGGCGAAGTCCTCAGGGGTTTTGGCTCCGGAGAACCAGCCGTTGGCGTAGGCGCGGACCCGGTCCCGGACCTGTCCGCCGAGCATGCGGTGCACAGGCACACCCAGGGCGCGTGCCGAAACATCCCACATCGCCATTTCGAGGGCACTGAGGGCAGTCATCGAAACAGGGCCACCACGCCAGTACGCGTCCCGGTTGAGTTCGTAGATGGTTCGAGCGAT
The DNA here is from genome assembly GCF_059091165.1 of Arthrobacter sp. Hb9-2. Classification (NCBI taxonomy): domain Bacteria; kingdom Bacillati; phylum Actinomycetota; class Actinomycetes; order Micrococcales; family Micrococcaceae; genus Arthrobacter; species Arthrobacter sp. Hb9-2. The sequence continues at coordinate 211,427 of NZ_JBNHGJ010000002.1, forward strand.
CCGGGTAGGGTCCTTACCCCGGACCGCGTCCGCGAGGACAGCGACGGCGCCGCGGACAGCGTGTTCCTGCCCCTCAAGGGTCGCCTCCGCGACGCCGGTGAGGCCGGAGTCCGTGTGCAGGCGGACAAAGATCAGGTTGGTCCGGTAAAAATCGACGACAACAGTGTCGAGGCCCGTGATGATCATCCTCGCCAATCTCACCCCTTTGCTGTGCCCGCGGGAGGGGCCGTGGAGTCGCGGACAATCAGCTGGGTGGCCAGTTCCACCCGGTGGGAATCGAGGATCTCCCCCCGGGCCTGGCGCAGGAGCGACCGCAAGGCTGCGCGCCCCATTTCCTCCAGCGGCTGGGCTACGGAGCTGAGCGCCGGGATGGATTCCTCGCCCTGTTTTGTTCCGTCGAAGCCGATAAGGCTGATATCTTCCGGAACCCGGATACCGTGGCGGCCTGCTTCCCCGAGAACACCCAGGGCGATGCTGTCACTTCCGGCAAAGATGGCCGTGGGCCGTTGGTCGAGCTGGAGCAGCGCCTTGAGCCCGGTGATCCCGCTTTCACGGCGGAATTTGCCGCCGGAAATAATGTACTGGGGCTCCACGGGAACGCCCTGGGCCATCAAAGCCGCCATATAACCGTGCAGCCGCGCCTGGTTGCATTCAGCCCCCGGTATACCGCCAATGTAGGCGATACGCCGGTGCCCCAACTCAAGCAGGTGCTCTGTCGCGGCCTTGCCGCCGGCCCAGTTGGTCGCTCCTACGCTCACCACATCGGCTGAGGGCGGGTTGAGCGGGTCGATGACGACGACGGGAATGTGGCGGCGGCGGAACGCATGCAGCTGCGCCTCGCTGAAAGCGGACGTCACCACAATCATCCCCGCCCTGCCTTCGTCCATCATGCGCTGGGCGCGGCGCTCAGGGCCGCGGGGGCTCGAGGGTGCCGGACCCGTGACGCTCAACAGAATTTCAACATCGGAAGCCGCCGCGAACTGCAGTGCCCCGTTGAGAACCTCAATCATGTAAGCGGAGTCAAGCACGTCAATAACCACCTCCACGACGTTCCCTGCCTCCGCAGTGGAACGGCGCTGCAGGGGGGACTGGTACCCCGCCTGCTCCAGCGCGGCGAGTATTCGGGCCCTGGTTTCGGGCGCTACATCTTCCCGCCCGTTGACTACCTTCGAAACGGTAGGCGCCGAGACGCCGGCTTGGCGCGCCACGGATGCGAGCGTCGGTTTGGCCCGCTCCGGCATCTTCAGTGCCATGAATTCGCAACCTTTCGAAAAGTTTCGGGTGTTTCATTCTTTCCTTGCCCTATGCCGCCGGTCAAGGAGTGCAATTCCGAATGCACAAGAAAGTCTTGGGGCCCTATTGACCTCTACCACTCCGCACCTTTAGTTTAGACCGTGACCTAAATCACGGATTCGAAATGTTTCGAAACGCGATGCTGCGCTCACGGCCCCGACCTTTGCAACGAAGCAATTTCAGATGGAGAAGCAATGAAGCAACCCCAGACCTCCCGCCGCTCTTTCCTCGCCCTTGCTGCCCTGACTCCCTTCGCCGCCATGATGGCGACTGCCTGTGGGACGTCGGGACCGGGCACCTCCAGCGCAGGCGGGGGCGCCAGCATGTGGTACCTCTCCGGCCAGCCCAACGAGACCACCATGCAGAAGGCCGTGGACGCGTTTACCTCCGCGAACCCGGACAACAAGATCGCCGTGACCTACTTCCAGAACGACGCCTACAAGACCAAGATCAAGACGGCCATCGGCGCCGGCCAGGCGCCCACCATCATCTATGGCTGGGGCGGCGGCACCCTGAAGACCTACGCCGAAGCCGGACAGGTGGACGACCTGACCGGCTGGTTTGACGAGAACCCGGACCTGAAGGACAAGTTCTTCCCGGCGTCCTTCGGTGCAGCCACCGTCAACGGAAAGATTTACGCGCTGCCCAACCAGTACGTTGCGCCGATCGTCCTGTTTTACAACAAGGAACTGTTCGAAAAGGCCGGCGTCCAGCCACCCAAGACCTGGGAGGATGTCATGTCCCTGGTCAAGACCTTCAATGACATGGGTGTGGCACCCTTCTCCCTCGGCGGACAGTCCCGCTGGACCTCCATGATGTGGCTTGAATACCTGCTTGACCGGATTGGCGGCGCGGAGGTCTTCAAAGCCATTTTCGAGGGCAAACCCAATTCCTGGATGGATCCAGCCGTCATCGAGACCGGCACCAAGATCCAGGAGCTCGTCTCCGCGGACGGCTTCATCAAGGGCTTCTCCTCCATCGCCGCAGACTCCAATGCCGACCAGGCGCTTCTGTTCACGGGCAAGGCCGCCATGATGCTGCATGGTTCCTGGACCTACGGAGCCATGAAGAAGAATGGACAGAACTTCGTCCAGGACGGAAAGCTCGGCTTCGTCCAGTTCCCGACGGTAGCCGGCGGCAAGGGCGACCCGAAGAACGGCGTGGGCAACCCCGCCCAGTACATGTCGATCTCGTCCAAGGCCACCGACGCGGAAAAGGAGACGGCGAAGAAGTTCTTCAAGGAAGGCATCCTGACCGAGACCGTCATCGATACCTACATCAATTCCGGCTCCGTCCCCATCGTCAACGGCATCGAGGACAAGCTGAACACGTCCCCTGACAAGGACTTCCTCAACTTCGTCTACGATCTGGCCAAGAACGCTCCGAATTTCCAGCAGTCCTGGGACCAGGCCCTGAGCCCCACGGCTGCCGAAGCCCTGCTGAACAATATCGACCAGCTGTTCCTCAAGTCGATCACCCCGCAGCAGTTCGCTGAGAACATGAATGCCACGCTCGGAAAATGAGTAACGCCGTCTCCACCGCCCGTAAGCCCGTTGCCCGGGCCGCCCGCTCCAAGGGCGACCCGGGCCATAGCGGACAGCGCAACGCCGCCCTCGCCTGGCTGACACTGCCTGCCCTGTTCTTCTTCCTGGTGTTCGCCGTGGTGCCGCTGGCCGGTGTCCTCATCCTGAGCTTCGCCAGCTGGGACGGCATCGGTTCCATCGGGTCGGCAGGGCTGGGCAACTGGTTTTCCGTGCTCGCGGACCCCGGGCTGTACAACGCCCTGGGACTGACCTTCCTGATCATGATTGCTTCCTGGCTGGTCCAGACGCCCATCAGCCTCCTGTTGGGTGTCTTCACCGCGGGGAGTCAGCGGTACCGGGCTGCCCTGGCCGTGCTGTACTTCCTGCCGCTGCTGCTCTCATCGGCAGCAGTCGCCATCGCCTTCAAGGCCCTGCTGGACCCGAACTTCGGCCTGGCCACCGGGCTGGGACTGCCCTTCCTGGCCCAGGACTGGCTGGGCGTCCCGCACCTTGCCCTCGGTTTGGTGATCTTCGTGATTGCCTGGCAGTTTGTGCCGTTCCACACGCTCATCTACCAGGGCGGGGTGCGTCAGATTCCCAAGTCGCTCTACGAAGCGGCTGAGATCGACGGGGCGGGAACCATCAAGCAGTTCTTCCACATCACCCTCCCCCAGCTGAAGTACACCATCATCACCTCCTCCACCCTGATGGTGGTGGGGTCCCTGACGTACTTCGACCTGATCTTCGTCCTCACCGGCGGCGGCCCGGGCAACTCCACACGGATCCTTGCCCTGGACATGTACCTGCGGGGTTTCCGGGCCAACCTCATGGGCCCGGCCAGCGTCATCGCCGTCATTCTCGTACTCATCGGCCTTGCACTCGCCTTGTTCCTCCAGCGCCTTGGAGGCAAGGACAAGCAGGGCAGCCAATTGGAAGGTATGTAGGGTGAGCACCGTCCTGAAAAGCAGCACGGAGGAAACTCCCACCGGTTCCCGGGCCAACTCCGCCGCCGTCCAGCGGGGGCTCGGTTTCCGGATGAGGCGGCTGAACATCCCGGCCGGCCTCGGCGGCTGGATCTGGCTGGCCATCATCATCATTCCGGTCTACTACGTGGTCATCACGAGCCTGAAGACGCAGGAAGGGTACTTCGGCCAGAATCCGCTGGCGCTTCCCACCTCCCCCACGCTGGAAAACTACCAGCTGGTCCTCGAGGCTGACTTCGCGAAATACTTCATGAACAGCGCCATCGTCACGCTGGGTGCCGTCATTCCGACGGTATTGGTCTCCTTCATGGCCGCGTTCGCGATTGTCCGGGGCAAGGGCAGGTTCCTGAAGCTGGTCAACGGCGTGTTCCTGATGGGACTGGCCATCCCGCTGCAGGCAACGATCATCCCGATCTACCTGATGATCATCCGGCTGAACCTCTACGACAGCCTGCTGGCACTCATGCTTCCCTCCATCGCCTTTGCCATCCCGCTGACCGTGCTGATCCTGTCCAACTTCATCCGCGACGTTCCAAACGAACTCTTCGAGTCGATGCGGCTGGACGGCTGCAGCGAATGGCAGACCATGTGGCGGCTTGCCCTGCCGCTGACCCGCCCCGCGATCGTGACAGTCGCCATCTACAACGGCCTGCACGTCTGGAACGGCTTCCTGCTTCCGCTGGTCCTCACCCAGAGCCCGGGCCTGCGCGTCCTTCCCCTGGCGTTGTGGAGCTTCCAGGGCGAATACAGCGTCAACATCCCGGCCGTGCTTGCCTCGGTGGTGCTCAGCACCCTGCCCATCCTGGTGCTCTACGTCGTGGGCCGCCGGCAGCTGCTCAGCGGCCTCACCGCCGGCTTCAGCAAGTAACACCCAGGAACTTTCACGAAAGGACAGACCCATGACCCCCGCACAGCCCCTTCGCGTCGGCATGGTGGGTTACGCCTTCATGGGCGCAGCACACTCCCACGCCTGGCGCACCGCACCACGGTTTTTCGACCTGCCGCTGCAGCCCCGGCTGACCGCCGTCGCCGGCCGGAACGCCGATGCCGCCAGGGCGGCCGCCGACAAGCTGGGCTGGGACTCGGTGGAGACGGACTGGCGCCGCCTGATCGAGCGCGACGACATCGACCTGATCGACATCTGCACACCCGGCGATACCCACGCCGAGATCGCCATCGCAGCCCTCGAGGCCGGCAAGCACGTCCTGTGCGAGAAGCCGCTGGCGAACTCCGTGGAGGAAGCCGAGCGGATGACCCTCGCCGCCGAGACCGCCGCCAAGCAGGGAGTCATGTCCATGTGCGGCTTCAGCTACCGCCGCACCCCGGCGCTGGCGCTGGCCAAACGGTTCGTGGAGCAGGGCAGGCTGGGCGAGATCCGCCACATCCGGGCGCAGTACCTGCAGGACTGGCTCTCCGACGCCAACGCCCCGATGACCTGGCGGCTGGACAAGAGCAAGTCCGGGTCCGGGTCCCTCGGCGACATAGGTGCGCACAGCATCGACGCCGCCCAGTGGGTGGCCGGCCAGAGCATCACCGGCGTTTCGGCGCTGCTTGAAACGTTTGTCCCGGAACGCCCGCTGGCCGGGGACCTCGTGGGCCTGGGCGGCCACGGCGACCTCAGCGGCGATGCGCCCCGCGGGAAAGTCACCGTGGATGACGCCGCCATCTTCAGCGCAAAGTTCGACGGCGGCGCTTCCGCGGGTGCGATCGGCGTCTTTGAAGCCACGCGGTATGCGCTGGGCCGGAAGAACGCGATGCGTTTGGAACTGAACGGCACCACGGGCTCCCTCGCCTTCGATTTCGAGGACATGAACGTCCTGTCCTTCTATGACGCGGCAGAGTCGCCGGACGCAGGCTTCCGGAAGATCTTCGTCACCGAACCCGAGCACCCGTACGTCGGCAACTGGTGGCCCACCGGCCACGGCCTGGGCTACGAGCACGGGTTTACCCACCAGGTGGTGGACCTGGTCACCGCAATCGGTGAGGGCCGCCAGCCGGAACCGTCCTTCGCGGACGCCCTGCAGGTCCAGCGGGTCCTGGCCGCCGTCGAGGCCAGCGCCGCCAACTCCAGCCAGTGGCAGAAGGTCTAGGAACGTGAGCACAGGAGAAGGAACCCCCATGACACGACCAATCACGCTTTTTACCGGCCAGTGGGCCGACCTGCCCTTCGAGGAGGTGGCCCGGCTTGCCGGCGAGTGGGGCTTCGACGGGCTCGAGATCGCCTGCTGGGGCGACCACCTGGACCCCCGCCGGGCGGCGGAGGACGACAACTACCTCCAGGGCCGGCTGGACATCCTGGAAAAGAACCACCTGAAGGTCTTCGCCATCGCCAACCACCTCACCGGCCAGGCTGTGTGTGATGACCCCATCGATGAACGTCACCAGGGCATCCTGTCCGCGGAAATCTGGGGCGACGGCCAAGCTGAAGGCGTGCGCCGCCGGGCCGCGGAGTCCATGAAGGACACAGCCCGGGCCGCCGCGCGCCTGGGCGTCAAGACAGTGACGGGGTTCACCGGATCCTCCATCTGGAAGGCGGTGGCCATGTTCCCGCCCGCCTCCGAGGCAATGATCGATGCCGGCTACCAGGACTTCGCGGACCGCTGGAACCCCATCCTGGCTGTCTTCGACGAGGTGGGCGTCCGTTTCGCGCTGGAAGTCCACCCGTCCGAAATCGCCTACGACTACTGGACCGCCAAGCGCACCCTGGAGGCCATCGGCCACCGCAAGAGCTTCGGGCTGAACTTCGACCCGTCCCACTTCATCTGGCAGGACCTGGACCCGGTGATGTTCCTGCAGGACTTCGCGGACCACATCCTCCACGTGCACGTCAAGGAATCGGTCCGGCAGCTTGACGGCCGCAACGGCCGCCTCGGCTCCCACCTGGCCTGGGCAGACCCGCGGCGCGGCTGGGACTTCGTCACAGCCGGGCACGGGGACGTCCAGTGGAACCGGATCTTCCGCGCCCTGAACGCCATCGGCTACACCGGGCCCACCAGCATCGAGTGGGAGGACGCCGGCATGGACCGGCTCGTCGGCGCACCGCAGGCACTGGCGATGGTCCAGGAACTCGCCCGGATCGCCCCGCCGGCTGCCGCCTTCGACGCAGCCTTCGCCAGCCGCTGACACATACTTTCCGGCCCCCGGCCGGAAGCCAACCAAAAGGAAACCCCGACATGACAGAACGCAAGAACGCCCTAGTGGTCCGCGGCGGCTGGGACGGCCACCAGCCGTACGAGGCCACGGAACTCTTCATCCCCTACCTCAAGGACAACGGCTACGACGTCCGCGTCGAGGAATCCCCCAAGGTCTATGCCGACGCCGAATACATGGCAGGCGTGGACCTGATCATGCAGTGCATGACCATGACCACCATCGAAAAGGACGAGTTCGCCGGACTGCGGACCGCCGTCGAAAACGGCACCGGCCTGGCTGGCTGGCACGGCGGTATCGCCGATTCGTACCGCAACAACTCGGACTACCTGCACCTGATCGGCGGCCAGTTCGCCTGCCACCCCGGCAAGCACCCGGACGAGTGCGTCGGCGAGCAGTCGGACAACTACGTTCCCTACACCGTCACCATGCTTCCGGCGGCCGCGGAGCACCCCATCACCCAGGGCATCTCCGACTTCGACCTGGTCACCGAGCAGTACTGGGTGCTCTCCGACGACTACATCGACGTCCTTGCCACCACCACCCAGAAGGTCCGCGAGTGGGACCCCTGGAACCGCGAAGTCACCTCCCCCGCCATCTGGACCCGCCAGTGGGGCAAAGGCCGCATCTTCGTCGCCACCCCCGGCCACCGGGTCGACATCCTCCAGGACACCAACGTCCGCACCATCATCGAAAGGGGCCTGCTGTGGGCAAGCCGTTGAAAGTCGGAATCGTCGGCTGCGGAGCCATCATCGCGCAGTACTTGGCCAATTTCCGGAAGCTCGAGGACATCGACCTGGTGGCCGTGGCGGACCTGGACCCCGCGCGCGCCCAGGCAGTGGCGGAGCAATACGAAGGCGTCCGCGCCATCTCCGTCGAGGAACTCCTCGCCGCGGACGACGTCGAACTGGTCCTGAACCTGACCATCCCCGCCGCGCACGCCGAGGTGGCGCAGAAGGCCATCGCCGCCGGCAAGAGCGTCTACGGCGAGAAGCCGCTGGCCGCCACCACTGCCGAAGCACGCCAGGTGCTGGACGCGGCACGCGAGGCGGGCGTCGCCGTCGGCTGTGCCCCGGACACCGTTCTGGGGACAGGCATCCAGACCGCGCGCAAGGCGATCGATGACGGACTTATCGGCGCACCCATCTCGGCGAGCGCCACGATGGTGACGCCGGGCCATGAGCGGTGGCACCCGAACCCGGACTTCTACTACCAGCCCGGCGGCGGCCCCCTCCTGGACATGGGCCCGTACTACGTGACCGCCCTGGTCACCCTGCTGGGTCCCGTCGTCTCGGTCATCGGCGCCGCAAGCCACACCCGCAACGACCGCACCATCGGCTCCGGGCCCCGGCAGGGCGAGAAGGTCCCCGTCAACATCGATTCCCATGTCACCGGTGTCCTGGTGCACGCCTCCGGTGCGCTCTCCACCCTGTTCATGAGCTTCGACGCCGTGAAGTCCAAATCGCCCAACATCGAGATCCACGGCGAACGGGGGTCGCTGGTGGTCCCCGACCCGAACCACTTCGACGGCGACGTCCAGCTGTTTTCCCTTGGGGCCGAGGACTGGGAAACCCTCCCCGTATCCGCAGGCTACGTTGACGCCGGACGCGGCTTCGGCATCGCCGACCTGGCGTCCACCCCTGCGGGCGCCGAACCCCGGGCAGGCGGGGCCCTGGCCTACCACGCCCTCGAGGTCATGGAATCGGTCCTCGAATCAGCCCACAGCGGCGCGGCAGTAGCGATCCGCAGCACCGTTGAGCGGCCGGCGAGCGTCGAACTGACCATCCTGACCCAGCGTGTGGACGCGCTCCAGGCCCAGGAAGCGGCTTCTTAGCCATGGCCTACACCGCCGAAAACTGGCCCATCGCCGCGGCCATGCTGCCGTTCCCGGGCACCAACGCCGAAGGAACGCATATCAACGACGCTGATTCCTCAGCGTGGGCCGCGGCGCTGACGGAGGTTAAGGACGCCGGGTTCGCGAACGCAGACCTGACGGACAGCTGGCTTCGTCCCGGAGATCTCAACCGGAGCCGCCTGGCCGAGTTCAAGCAGACGGCAGAGGAAGTAGGCATCGGCATCCCGGCCATTTCCGCCATCCGCCGCAGCATCATTGAGGAAGACAACTGGGAAGAGAACCTGGCCTACAGCCACCGGACCATTGATGCGGCGGCGGAGCTGGGCTGCGAGGTTGTCTCCGTCGGGCTCCACCAGGCCATCACGCCGGAGCAGCAGAAACAGCTGTGGTTCTGGACGGTGGAAGGCCACAAGGACCCGGCGGGCAGCAAGGAGACGTGGGGCCACGCCGTCACCCGCCTCCGCGAACTGGGCCGGCACGCCGCCGAAGTTGGAGTCCTGCTCTCGCTCGAAATGTACGAGGACACGTATCTGGGCACCGCTGACTCATCGGTGCGCCTTGTCCAGGACATTGGGCTCCGCAACGTGGGCCTCAACCCGGACCTGGGCAACCTGATCCGGCTGCACCGCCCGGTGGAGGACTGGCGGGAGCTGGTGGCGAAGACCCTGCCGTACGCCAACTTCTGGCATATGAAGAACTACTTCCGGGACGAGGACGCGGCCCGCGGCATGTACGTGACCATGCCGGCTCCCATGGAAAGCGGCATCATCAACTACCGCGAGGCCTTCAAACTGGCCCTGTCCGTCGGTTTCCAGGGCATCCTCTGCACCGAGCACTACGGCGGGGATGGGCTGAGCGTTGCTGCCAGCAACCAGGACTACCTTCGCCGCCACGTTCTCCCCAAGACCGACCGCTACGCGCCCGGCACGAGCCAGGTGGCCCAGGGGCGGCAACAGCCGACGGCGGAACTCACCCGCGTGTAAGCGCGGCGCCTGCGGAAGCACCGCCTTCCCACCCAAGGACTAACGAGGAAACCATGACCCAGATCTTTGATAACCCGGCTGACTTTGAGGACGAGGCACTGGACGGCTTCGTCGCGGCCAACCGCGGATACGTCGCCCGGGTGGACGGCGGCATCGTCCGGTCCTCAGAAGTCCCCGCCGGCCAGGTGTCCGTGGTGGTGGGCGGCGGCTCGGGCCACTACCCAGCCTTCGCCGGCCTGGTGGGGCCCGGCCTGGCCGCAGGTGCCGTGTGCGGCAACATCTTCACGTCGCCATCCGCCGGGCAGGCGTACCGTGTGGCCAAGGCGGTGAACGCCGGTGGTGGCGTGCTGCTGAGCTACGGCAACTACGCGGGGGACGTGATCCATTTCGGCGAGGCACAGGAGCGGCTCAACGCCGAAGGCATCAAGACCCGTACCGTCCTGGTCACGGATGACATCGCCAGCGCACCGCTGGACCAGATCGAAAAACGCCGCGGGATTGCAGGTGACCTGACTGTCTTCAAGATTGCCGGCGCCGCGGCCGAGGCGGGACTGGACCTGGACGCCGTCGAACGGCTCGCGGTCCGCGCCAACTACCGCACCCGCTCCCTCGGAGTGGCCTTCGACGGTTGTACCCTGCCTGGTGCTGCCGGGCCGCTGTTCCACGTGCCCGACGGACAGATGTCGCTCGGCTTGGGCATCCACGGTGAACCGGGCATCTCCGACCATCCCATGCCTACCGCCTCAGAACTTGCGGAGCTGCTGGTCTCGCGGCTTCTCCATGACAAGCCCGATGCTGCCGGGAAGCGTGTGGTGGCCATCCTCAACGGCCTGGGCCGGGTGAAGTACGAGGAGCTGTTCCTGCTCTTCGGCAAGATCGAGAAGCTCCTCACCACGGCCGGCCTGACCATCGTGGAGCCGGAATGCGGCGAGCTGGTCACCAGCCTGGACATGTCCGGCCTCTCGCTCACGCTGCTGTGGCTTGATGACGAACTGGAGCGCTACTGGACAGCTCCGGCCGACACCCCAGCGTTCCGCAAGGGCAACCTGGCACCGCGCGTACAGCGGGAACTGGCCGCACCGGAAGACGCCGTGGCCGCTGAAATGGAAGAGACGACGGCGGCAGCAGCTGAGCTGGGCCGGCTGGCAGCCGCCGTGCTCGTTCAGGCGCGGGACGTCGTGGTCAGGCATGAAAAGGAACTGGGCAGGCTGGATGCCATTGCCGGCGACGGCGATCACGGCGTCGGCATGCGCCGGGGCGTGGACGCCGCGGTGGCAGCGGCCGGTGAAGCTGTTGGCGCGCGACTTTCGGTTCACCGCGTCCTCACCGCGGCGGGCGAAGCCTGGAGCGAGCGCGCCGGCGGCACGTCGGGGGCGCTCTGGGGATCCGCGGTCGCGGCGGCCGGGCGTGCACTCGGCAACAAGGACTCGTACAGCGGCGGGGACGCAGCGGCCGCAGTGACCGCCTTCGCTAACGCCGTCACTACCCTGGGCAAGGCTGATGTGGGCGACAAGACAATGGTGGATTCGCTGCTTCCCTTCCGGGACGCCTTCGTGGCGGCGTTCGACAACGGGACGGCTGTGACCGGGGCGCTGGCCTCGGCAGTGACCGCCGCCCGGCAGGCGGCCGACGCCACCGCATCCCTGCGGCCGCTGAAGGGAAGGGCCCGGCCGCTGGCCGACAAGAGCCTGGGCCACCCGGATCCCGGAGCGGTGTCCTTTGCCCTGATCGTAACCCGGGTATCTGATTACTTCGAGTCTTCACCACCCCTGTCCTCTCCCAAGGTGGCCTCTTTGGCGGCCGGACATGGGGCTCAGGCATGAGCGCCGGCGCTCCGGCAGGATGGCGGATCGTCATCGGGAACGACGAGGCCGGCGTCGAGTACAAGGATGCACTGAAGGCGATGCTCGAAGCTGACAGCCGCGTTGCATCCGTTCTGGACGTGGGCGTTGGTGCCGGCGACACCACCGCCTACCCGCACGTCGCCGTCGACGCCGCCCGCAAGGTGGCGCAGGGCGAGGCGGACCGCGCCCTGCTGATCTGCGGCACCGGACTGGGCGTGGCCATCGCGGCCAACAAGGTCCCGGGAATCCGGGCGGTCACGGCCCACGACGGGTACTCGGTGGAGCGCTCGGTGCTGAGCAACAACGCACAGGTCCTCACCATGGGCCAGCGCGTCATCGGCCTGGAACTGGCCAAGAAACTGGTGGGCGAATGGCTCGGCTACCGGTTCGACGAAACCTCGGCCTCCGCCGCGAAGGTGGACGCCATTTGCTCCTACGAACCCGAATCCACGAAAGCAGTCTGATCATGACCGAAAATTCGTCCCACCCAACCAGCACCGGCGGCGCCTCGGGCGCTCCCGGGGCCCGGAAGATCGCCATCGTGGGCTCCGGCTACATGGGCGGCGGGATCGCGCAGGTCCTGGCGCTGGGAGGTGCCCGCGTGGCTCTTTCCGATGTGTCCGCTGAGGTGGCCCAGGGAAACTACGACCGGCTCCTGGTTGAGTCCGACCAGTTCGTGGCCGACGGACTGTTTCCTGCCGGTTCCACCGAGGTTCTGAAGCAGAACCTGTGGGCCGCGAAGGACATCGAGGAAGCCGTCGCGGATGCGAACTTCATCGAGGAAGCGGTCCCCGAAGTCATCGCCATCAAGCACCAGACGCTGGCGCGCATCAGTGCCGCCGCCGCGCCTGACGCCATCATCGGCTCCAACACCTCCACCATCTCTATTGCCGAACTGTCCGGGCCAGTCAGCAACCCGGAACGGTTCCTGGGCGTGCATTTTTCGAACCCGTCGCCCTTTATCCCTGGCGTCGAGATCATCCCGCACGCCGGCACGTCTGCAGCCACCATCAGCTCCGTCCGCGGGCTGGTCCACGCCGCCGGCAAACAGACCGCCGTCGTCAAGGATGTCACCGGCTTTGTCCTCAACCGCCTGCAGTACGCGCTCTTCCACGAGGCAGCACAGCTGGTGGAGCAGGGCATTGCCACCGCGGACGACGTGGATACCCTGGTGCGCACCACCTTCGGCTTCCGGCTGCCGTTCTTCGGGCCGTTCGCCATTGCCGACATGGCCGGGCTGGACGTGTACAACTTCTGCTACAAGTCCCTGCAAAAGGAGTTCCCGGAGCGATTTGCCACCCCGAAAATCCTCAGCGACCTGGTGGACGCCGGAAAGCTCGGCACCAAGACCGGTGCCGGTTTCCTCAACGTCCCCGCAGAGCGCACCCCCGAGCTGATCGCCTACCGCAACAAGGCGTACGTGGCCATGCAGAAGCTGCTTGATGAGCTGGGGCCGGCACCCATCGGGCACTAAAGCTCACGGCGGTGCCGGCGGCAGGAAGGCTGGTTAGCGCCCTTCGCGTACCCCGGCTGCCATGGGCACGGAGTGAAGGGAGCCTTCATGGCCCAGGCTGGCGTGGCAGGCAGCCGTACGTGCCGGGACATCGCCGTGGACAGCAGCAGTAACGGCCTCAACAACCGCAATCTGCCCCGTGGTGTCGGGAACACCCGGAAACTGAACCGGCGGCGCTTCAACAGGCGCCGCCGGCGGCTGATCGGTCGAACGCATCCGGATAAGAGCGATGGCGGAAATAAGGAACCAGGCGTGGGTTTGGAAATTCTTTTGCCGGACGCCATTGCTGGATAAATCAGGCTTAGCCGGACAAAGCGTTTACTCAAGCCCGTGTGGGGGCGAGGACCCTATTTGTTGGTCGGCGGGATAATCATACTCTGCGCAGAAGCTGCTCTAACGCCCGGCGCCCAGGCTGCCGCCTATGGACAACTTCCCTGCCAAGTAGCACCATCTGAAAGGTGACCACCAGCCCCCTCTCCGATGCACGCCTGCGCGAGCTCCGGGACCTTCGCCGCGTCAAGGACCGCATCGACCGGGAGTACGCACAGCCGCTGGACGTCGAATCCCTCGCCCGGGGCGTCCACATGTCAGCCGGGCATCTCAGCCGCAGGTTCAGGCTCGCCTACCAGGAATCGCCCTACAGCTACCTCATGACCCGCCGCATCGAACGCGCCATGGCGCTCCTGCGCCGCGGTGACCTTTCCGTCACGGAGGTGTGCTTCGCCGTCGGCTGCTCCTCCCTGGGCACCTTCAGCTCGCGCTTCACCGAGCTGGTGGGGATGCCTCCAAGCATCTATAAACAGGAGGCAGCGGTATCCACGGCGGGCATCCCGGCGTGCGTGGCAAAACAGGTCACCAGACCGGTCAGGAATCGAGAAGCGCCCGCGCCGGAGCCGCAACTAGCATGACTGCCATGGACATCACCATCAGCTCAAGTTTCCTTCCGCACACCGATCCCGATGCCTCTTTGGCGTTCTACCGCGACGCCCTCGGCTTCGAGGTCCGCAACGACGTAGGCCGCGGCACCATGCGCTGGATTACGGTGGGCCCGGCCGGCCAGCCCGACGTCTCCATCGTCTTGCACCCGCCGGCCGTGGACCCTGGAATCACCGACGACGAACGCCGCACCATCGCGGAAATGATGGCGAAGGGCACCTTCGCAACAGTCATCCTGTCCGCTCCGGACGTGGACGCCGCGTTCGCGAAAGTGGAGGCGACCGGGGCCGACGTCGTACAGGAACCCGTCGACCAGCCCTACGGAATTCGCGACTGCGCCTTCCGCGACCCGGCCGGCAACACCGTCCGAATCAACCAGCAGCCCTGAGCTGGGAGGATTGGAACCAGCGGCGCCGGGGGAGGCTGCAAACGCAGGCTCCCCCCGAAACGAACAATCGCAGCCCAGCAGATGGAGACCCGATGAGCACGGACACCAGTACCGACACGAACACCGATCCCCGGACCAACGGGCTGCACGTCGCCGACACCCACGACCTGATCCGCGTCCAGGGGGCGCGGGAAAACAACCTCAAGGACGTCAGCGTTGAGCTGCCCAAGCGCCGGCTGACAGTCTTCACGGGTGTGTCCGGCTCCGGCAAAAGCTCACTGGTGTTCGCCACCATCGCTGCAGAGTCGCAACGGATGATCAACGAGACCTACAGTGCGTTCGTCCAGGGCTTTATGCCCTCGCTGGCCCGGCCAGAGGTGGACTTCCTGGAAGGCCTGACGACGGCGATCATCGTGGACCAGGAGCGGATGGGCGCCAACCCCCGCTCCACCGTTGGCACCGCCACCGACGCGAACGCCATGCTGCGGATCCTCTTCAGCCGGCTCGGCACCCCGTACGTCGGCCCGCCCACGGCGTACTCCTTCAACGTGCCCACCCGCAAGGCCAGCGGTGTGATGTCCACGGAGAAGAGCGACGGCCGGGTGGAGAAAGCCGTGGTCCAGCAGGCCGTCTACCTTGGCGGCATGTGCCCCCGGTGCGAGGGCATGGGGGCAGTCAGCGACATTGACCGCACAGCGCTGTACGACGACGACAAGTCCCTTAATGACGGCGCGCTGATTGTCCCGGGCTACTCCATGGACGGCTGGTACGGGCGGCTGTTCGAAGGCATGGGCCTGCCGATGGACAAACCGATCGCCAAATTCACGAAGAAGCAGCTGGACACGATGCTGTACGCCGAGCCCACCAAGATCAAGGTGGAGGGGGTCAACCTGACCTTCGAGGGCATCATCCCCAAGATCCAGAAGTCGATGCTGTCCAAGGACCCGGAGGCGATGCAGCCGCATGTGCGCCGGTTCGTGGAGCGGGCCGTGACGTTCCAGACCTGCCCGGACTGCGAAGGGACCCGGCTGACCCGGCAGGCTCTGTCCTCGAAGATCAACGGCAAGAACATCGCCGAGCTGTGCCAGATGCAGATCAGCGACCTCGCCGGGTGGGTGCGCGACCTCAAGGACCCCTCGGTGGCTCCCCTGCTCAAGGGCCTCCAGCACCTGCTCGACTCGTTCTCCGACATCGGGCTGGGCTACCTTAGCCTCGATCGGCCGGCCGGCACGCTGTCCGGGGGCGAGGCCCAGCGCACTAAGATGATCCGGCACCTCGGGTCCTCGCTTACCGACGTCACGTACGTCTTTGATGAACCCACCATCGGGCTCCACCCGCACGATATCGAGCGGATGAACCAGTTGCTGCTCCAACTGCGGGACAAGGGCAACACCGTGCTCGTGGTGGAGCACAAGCCTGAGACGATTGCCATCGCCGACCACGTCGTCGATCTTGGTCCAGGGGCCGGCACCAAAGGCGGAACGGTCTGCTTCGAGGGCACCGTCGAGGGCCTGCGGAGCAGCGACACCATCACCGGCCGGCACCTGGAAGACCGGGCAGCACTAAAGGATGCCGTCCGGAAGGCCTCCGGCGCGATGGAAGTCCGCGGCGCGTCGACTCACAACCTGCAGGGTGTCGACGTCGACATCCCCCTGGGCGTCCTCACGGTGGTCACCGGGGTGGCCGGCTCGGGCAAGAGCTCCCTCATCCACGGTTCCGTTGCGAAGCGTGACGGCGTAGTGGTGATCGACCAGGGTGCCATCCGCGGTTCGCGGCGCAGTAACCCGGCCACCTACACGGGCCTGCTGGAGCCGATCCGTAAGGCGTTCGCGAAGGCCAACGGCGTGAAGCCGGCGCTGTTCAGTTCGAACTCGGAGGGTGCCTGCCCCACGTGCAACGGTGCCGGTGTCATCTTCACCGAGCTGGGCGTGATGGCCACCGTGGAGTCCCCGTGCGAGGACTGCGAGGGCCGCCGCTTCCAGGCTTCGGTGCTCGAATACACGCTGGGAGGCCAGAACATCGCGGACGTGCTGGCGATGTCCGTGACGGAGGCCGCCGCCTTCTTCGCCGAGGGCGATGCCAAGACCCCGGCCGCACGGACCATCCTTGCGCGGCTCGAAGACGTCGGCTTGGGCTACCTCAGCCTCGGCCAGCCGCTTACCACGCTCTCCGGCGGCGAGCGCCAGCGCCTCAAGCTCGCCACCCAGATGGCCGAAAAGGGCGACGTGTACGTCCTCGACGAACCCACCACCGGCCTGCACCTGGCGGATGTGGAGAACCTGCTGGGCCTGCTGGACCGGCTGGTTGATTCGGGCAAGTCCGTGATTGTTATTGAGCACCACCAGGCCGTGATGGCGCATGCCGACTGGATCATTGACCTTGGGCCGGGAGCAGGGCACGACGGCGGCCGGATCGTTTTCGAGGGCACGCCCGCTGACCTTGTGGCTGGCGCCTCCACCCTCACCGGCAAGCACCTCGCGGCCTACGTCGGTGGATAGGCCGCATGGCAGAGACCTATAGGTACGACGTCGAGATCCTGCACCTGCTGGTCTCGCCTGCGCACGCGTATTTTGGTCGGGCTAAGGACGGCGCGGCGGACGTGCCAACTACTGATGCTGACTCCGCCGAGGTGGTGGCCGGCAAGGGCATTGTGGGTGACCGCTTTTTCGGCAAAGCGGCGCACATGGACGCTGCGGTGACCCTGTTCGCCGTGGAGGCCCTCGAAGCCATGGCCACGGAACTTGGTGCCGGGCCGTTTCATCCGCTGGCGACGCGGCGGAACGTGATCCTCAGGGGAGCGCACCTGGCTCCCCTGCTGGGTCACGACTTCGCGCTCGAATCCGGCGGTTCCACGGTCCACTTCCACGGCGGGCGCCCGGCCCACCCCTGCGCCTGGATGAACGAGGTGCTCGCGCCGGGCGGCCACGCGGCCATGCGGGGCCGGGGCGGCATCCGCTGCCGGGCACTTTCCAGCGGCACGCTTCACCGCGGCCGGGCAGTGCTGGCCAGCCCCGTGCCGCTTGATCCTGCGCAGGCGGGTGTGCCAAGCCTGTTGCGGGCAAGCCGGTTGCCGTAGGAATTTACCGGCAGCGCAGCCTGCATTCCGGCTGCCCGTTGGCGATGCTGGGGGTACTGTGGGCGCATGGAGATGCGCCTTGAAGTTGTCCAGGTACCTGTAGCGGATGTGGACAGGTCCAAAACCTTCTACACGGAGAAGCTGGGCTTCGTCCTGGACCATGATGTGGAGCACATCCCCGGAATGCGGGTGGTCCAGCTGACGCCGCCCGGTTCGGCTGCTTCGATCGTCATCGGCACTGGAATGACCACCATGGCACCAGGCAGCCTCGAGGGGCTGCAGCTTGTAGTACCGGACATGGGTGCCACGCGCGCCGAACTCGTCGGCCGGGGCGCCGACATCAGTGACGTCCAGGACCTGGGTGGCGTGCAGTTTGCCTACTTTGCCGACCCGGACGGCAATCGCTGGGTTCTCCAGGGCGCCATACCCGCCGCCGTCAGGGAAATGCATCGAGACGGGCAGCCCGCGTAGCACCGGAAAGAACAATGGCGCGCATCTTCGTCACGGGCTCGGCCGACGGGCTGGGACGGGCCACAGCACAGTCCCTTATGGATGAGGGCCAACAGGTCATCGTGCATGTTCGAAACGCGGGCCGCCTGGACGCCGTGCAGGACCTGCTTGACCGCGGCGCGGCAGGCGTGGTGGGGGACCTGTCCGACGTGGAGCAGACGCGCGACGTGTCCCGCCAGGTAAACGAGATGGGTCCGGTCGACGCCGTGGTCCACAACGCCGGTGTGCTCCACGGCCCGCACATCTTCCAGGTCAACGTTGTGGCACCCTACCTCCTCACGGTGCTGATCCCCCGCCCACGGCGGCTGATCTACCTCAGCAGCGGCATGCACCGCGGCGGCCGGCCCCACCTCGACAGCATCCACCCGGGCGCTCACGAGGTGACCTACTCGGACAGCAAGCTCTACGTCACCTCCCTGGCCGCCGCCGTCGCCCGTTTGTGGCCCGGCGTCCTCAGCAATGCCGTCGACCCCGGTTGGGTGCCCACCAGGATGGGCGGGCGCGGCGCTCCGGACGACCTCCGCCTCGGCCACCGCACACAGGAGTGGCTCGCCACCAGCGACGACCCGGAGGCAACCACCAGCGGCGGCTACTGGTACCACCAGCACCGGCAGAAAGCACACCCGGCCGTCCACGACGAGCGGTTCCAGAACGGTCTTCTAAACCACCTCGCGCACGCCACCGGCGAGCACCTGGCCTAGCGCTCTTCCCGCATCCGAGGTGCCTGCCCCTAGGCCGCGGCCGCCGGTCCGAACCAGGCGGCCAGCGCTTCCTTGAGGCCCAGCGAAGTTCCGTCCCCCACCCAGGCCACATACCCGTCGGGCCGGACCAGGACGGCGGCAGGCGCGGCGACCTTCCCCAGTACCGGCAGGTCCCAGGATCCGCGGTACTCGGCGTCCACCAGCTGAACCCGGTCCGGCCGGGGAATGCTGTCCAGGCTGCCGGGCCTCCCGAAATTCAGCAGGACAGGCCGTGCCTCATGCAGCAGCGCATAGACCGGCAGCGGGCCGCCCTGGGTGACAAGGTCCACGTCGGGCACCCGCCGCCCGAGCAGCGGGTGCCCCTCGCCAAAGTCGTAGCGGATGTCCAGCCCGGACTGCATCCCGGCGAACCGCTTGCGCGGCTCCTCCATGCTGAGGAGCTCGGAAACCACCTCGCCCGCGGCCTTGATTCGGGGATCCGCGCGGCGCAACGCTGTCTGCGCCATGGTGTTGCGCAGCACCCGGGCGGCAACGGGGTGACGCTCGGCGTGGTAGGTGTCCAGAAGGCTTTCCGGCGCCGTTCCGTTGACCACCTGCCCCAGCTTCCAGCCCAGGTTCACCGCGTCCTGCACCCCGAGGTTCAGGCCCTGCCCGCCGTCGGGGGCATGCACGTGCGCAGCGTCACCGGCCAGCAGGACGCGCCCTTTGCGGTAGGCGGCCGCCTGGCGGGTGGTGTCGGTGAACCTGGAGATCCAGGTGGGGCTGTGAGCGCCGTAATCGGTGCCGCAGGCAGCAATGAGCGCCCCGCTGAGATCGCTCAAGGTAGGTTCAGTGGCGGGCCCCACGTGCTCTTCCGTCACCATGACCCCCACCGGGCCGCTGTCCGCATAGACCACCTGGCCGTCCCGGATTTCGTACTCCCGCCGGCCAAACGAATGGATGCCAAAGGGATTCTGGTGGATGCCGAACTCCGGCTCCACCGTCATCTCCACCTCTGCGATCAGGGCGCTGGTGGTGGGATCCCAGCCGGGGAAATCTATACCTGCCGCCTTGCGGACCAGGCTCCGGCCGCCGTCGCACCCGGCAACGTACCCCGCACGCAGCTTCCGGCCGTCCGGGAAGAGGATGTCGACGCCGTCGACGTCCTGCTCCAGTGCCGTCACCTCGCGTCCGCGGTAGACCTTTACCCCCAACTCCTCCACCCAGCCTGCCAGAAGGCGTTCGATGTGGTTTTGCCACAGCCCGAGGCCGTAGGGGTGACGGGACGGAAAGTCACTGATATCAAGGCGGGTTCCTGCGAACCCCGCCACTTGCGCCACCTGCCCCTTCGAGAGGAATCGGTGGGCGATGCCGCGCTGATCCAGGACTTCGATGGTCCGGGCGTGAAGGCCGCCTGCCCGGGCCCCCGCAAGGTCCTGGGTGGCACGCCGCTCCACGATGGCCGCGTCAATTCCCGCCAGCGCGAACTCCCCTGCCAGCATCAGCCCGGTAGGGCCGCCGCCAACGATCACCACCGCATGATCACTCATTACGCCTGCCCCGTTCTCCCGATTGTGGCCTCTGCGATTATGCGGCCCGGCCCGGCCCTTGCCGCAAGCCCCACCCCGGGGGATACATTGGAAATGGAAGCCGCGTTTCAGCCTCTTTTCCGCCTGCCGTTGCGGCCGTCCACATCATCCCCTGGAGCACCGGTTCGACGCACCCGAATGGGTCTAGTGTGGGTGGGGTCGGCACTCGCCGCGAATAGCCCTCAGGGAGGGTGCATGAACTCTACACAGTCCAGCTCCGAGCAATTTATGCAGAACCTGAAAAGTGTCGGGGGGTCAGAGTCTGACGTCAACGAAGCTGTCTACGTGGTCCGCGGTGAGGACACCGTGGAGAACGTGGTCTCAGGCCTCCGGATCGAGCAGCAGCAGCAGGGCAGCGCGGCCAAGGAACCAGCTATTCTCCATGCCGCAGCTGAGGTGATGGTCAGCATGCGGGATGAACAAGACCCTTCCCACCACGCCGGCGCTTCACAGGAGGGCCAGTATCAACTGGACATCCATCACAGCGGAGGCCCCAGCACACGGGAAAGCATTCCGGAGAAGGACATCGAGGACGCCAAAATCTGGGCGCGGGAACGGATCGAAGCCCAGGGCACCGAGTTCGGGGCCATATATTTTCCTGCCGGCGGGGACGGCGTACCGGGCACGGGAGCGCTGGTGTCCAGTTTCGACCGTTCCGTGGGGTGGTACAGATAACCTCCGGAGCTTGCCGAGGTGTGAGGGTACGCGGCGCCTAAACTTTTAGGCATGAGTGATAACAAGGAAACCATCGGCAGCCCCACCCCTGAACCTGATACAGGCCTGAACCGGGACCCGGAAGACTGGGTAACCGGCGACGAGCCGATGACTGCAGCGCAGCGGAGCTACCTGGATACATTGGCTCGCGAAGCAGGCGAAGAACTCCCGGCGGACCTCAGCAAAGCAGAAGCGTCCAAGCACATCGACCGGCTGCAACAACGCAGCGGACGGGTATCCGGAGACGGTTCCGGCAACGCCGGAGGCTAGGGCGCCGTCAGGGAGACCGGCGTGCCGCGGCTACCAGGCCTGGTGCTCGCGGGTGAGGCCAAAGGGGACGGTCTCGCTGAGGGCAACCGTGAACTTGTCCACGCCGTGCCGTGTCACCAGGATGCCGTGGCGCTTCTCAGCAAAGGCGTGGGCCTTGGCGGCCGTGACGGCGGCGTCGAGCTGGCTGTCCATGCTCTCGCGGTCGGCGACGGTCAGGGTCAGTGGGAAGTTGTGAGCGGTCATGGGTCTAGCCTTAGTGTTTTAGGGGTGGGACAAAACATCGGTCCGCTCCCCCAAGCTACCAACGCGCAGGGCATCTTACTGCCCAATTCATGATGCCCTAGCATCGCCCAGCCAGCAACTTGAAAAATCAAGTAACAAAGAACCGCAGGTCAGCGGCCCCCACTCCATCAGGCAAGCACCACAATTACGGGCCCCGAGGCATGGTCAATTAGAGTTGATGGGGAGTGGAAGCTGTTTTTTCAACGCTTCCAATGCCCCGGAGAAGCCTCCCGGCATGACCCGTGCACCATTGCGCAACGACCTTGCTGTGCAACGACCTGACAAGGATTCCGCCATCTCCACCGACGTTTTCTTCGGCAATCTCACCCGGATCCGCAACCTCCTCATCCCGGCGTCCTTCCAGTCCCGGCTGAATACCGGACGGGGATTGCTGGCCGGATTCATCGTGGTGCACCTGGTCTTCCTGGTCTTCGCCGCTTCGCTTTCGCTGCGCGGCGAGGCCTTCAGCGACACGTTTATCTACCGTGACTGGGCCATGGCCGGGTTTGACGACGCCAACCTCACCGGCGGCCCAAGCCCCTGGGTCTACCCCATCCTCGCGCTGATCCCCATGGCCATCGCAGGCGTTGCCGGTCCCGGGCCGTTCTTCTTCCTGTGGGTCCTGATGACCACAGTGCTCAACGGCTGGGCCCTGCTGAAACTGACCAACCGGGGCCGGGACCGCCAGGCCATCCCCGCCGGCTGGTGGTGGCTGGCCTTCACCTTCCTTATGGGCTGGCTCGGCTTCGCCCGCGTGGACGGCCTCACCGCGCCGCTGGTCCTGGTGGCCCTCGCCTACGGCGTGGGCCGGCCGTTCATCGCCTCCGTCCTGCTGGCCATCGGCACCTGGGTGAAGGTCTGGCCGGCCGCTGTCATGCTGGCCCTGTTCGCCGTCGTCAAGAACCGGATCCTGGTGGTGCTTGCCGGAATTGCGACGTCGGCGGTTGTGGTTGCGCTGGCCGCTTCGGCAGGCAGCCTTCCGAAGCTCCTGAACTTCCTCACCCAGCAGGGCGACCGCGGCATGCAGCTCGAAGCCACCTTCACCACGCCGTGGCTCTGGCTGTCCGTCCTGAACATCGGCGATTCCCGCATGTACATGAACACGGACATCAACTCCATGCAGGTGGACGGCCCCGGCACCGCCGTGATGTCCGTGCTGATGCAGCCCCTCCTGATCCTGGCCGCCCTGCTGGTGGCCGGCCTGACGTTCTGGGCGCTGCATAACGGCAACCTGCACAACGGCAACCTCACCGGCGGGGTGGACCGCACCGAACTGCTCCTGGCTGGTGCACTCACCCTGGCCACCGCGTTCGTGGTCTTCAACAAAGTGGGCTCGCCGCAGTTCATGGTGTGGCTCGCCCCGGCGGTCGCCGTCGGGCTGGCCCACAGCTGGCGCGAATGGCGGGTCCCGGCGGCCATGCTGATCGTCATCGCTGTGGCCACCTACTTCATCTACCCCCTGTTCTACGACGCGCTCAGCCACAACAACCCGTGGATGGCCCTGGTGCTCACCATCCGCAACGTCCTCCTGGTGGTCCTGTTCCTCTGGAGCGTGCGGCGCCTCTACTCGCTGGGCAAAAAGACGCCTGCAGCCGCTCCCGCGCTGAAGGAGTCCTAAGATTTCCACGAAGTTCTTCGACGGGCTGTCCAGCGTCCGCACGAAAATCGTTCCCGCAAAGGTCGTGGACTGGTTCGCGCGGCCGTCCAGCGTGTGGTGGGGTTTCGCGGTGGTCCATCTTTACTTCCTGGGCTGGATGGCGTCCTTCTTCCTGCACGGCGAGACCTTCAGCGACACCGAGCAGTACCGCCAGTGGGCCACGGACGGCTACAACCCGGAGAACCTCGACGGGAAGATCAGCCCGTGGGTGTACCCGGTGCTGGCGCAGATCCCCATCTTCCTCGCGAACATCGCCGGACCAGGGCTGTACCTCCTGGCCTGGTTCCTGATCATCACAGCCCTCAACGCCGTCGGGCTTGCCTTCCTCACCCGGGGTCCGCGAACGGCGAGCGGTGTGGCCCCGGCCTGGTGGTGGCTGTTTTTCACCGTCTTTATGGGTTACCTCAGCTTTGCGAGGGTGGAGGGCATTACCGCGCCCATCGTGCTGATTGCCCTCCTGTATGCGGCGCAGCGGCCGGTGGTGGCGGGCATCCTGCTGAGTATTGCCACCTGGATCAAGGTCTGGCCGGCCGCGGTGCTGGCGCCCATCGTTATCGCCAGCCAGAAACGGATCCAGGTGGTCCTTTCCGGGGTGGTGGTAACGGCGGTTGTCGCCCTGGGAACGTGGCTGTCCGGCGGGCTGCCGCACATCATGGACTTCCTCACCAACCAGGGCGAGCGCGGCATGCAGCTCGAAGCAACCTTCTCCACGCCGTGGGTGTGGCTGAGCGTCTTCAACATCGCCGGTTCAAAAATGGCTGACAACACTGCCATCAACTCCACCGAGGTCTACGGCCCGGGCGCCAGCACTGCGGCGTTCCTGATGCAGCCGCTCCTCATCCTCGCGGCGGCGGGAGCGGCTGTCCTGCTGGTCCGCGCGATGAACCGCGGTGCCGAACGCGAGGAACTGTTCCTGGAAGGTTCCCTCATGATGGTCACCGCGTTCATCGTGTTCAACAAGGTGGGTTCCCCGCAGTTCATCATCTGGCTGGCGCCGGTGATCATTGCCGGCCTCACCCATGACTGGAACCGCTGGAAGGTTCCGGCTGCCTTGCTGATGGGGATCGCCATGACCACTTTCGTGATCTATCCCCTGTTCTATACACCGCTCATTCATGCCCACCCGGTGATGGCAGCCATCCTCACCACCCGCAATGTGCTTCTGGTGGTGCTGCTCTGGTGGTCGGTGCAGCGGACAGCCGAGCTGGGCAGGAAGTCCCCTGCCGCAGTACCGGCCGGAGCTTAGCTCAGCGGCTTCCGAGCTGTTGCCGATCGGGCTGTTCAGCGCGGAGGCGGCGTACCTCACGCCTCGCGGTGATCCAGTTCAAGCCCCGCCTTGCGAGGTCCAGCGGCTTGCCTTCAATCAGCAGTTTTCGTGTATGCACGTCGAGGAATAAAAGGTAGAACGTGAACCCCAGGGCAGTCACGAACGCCAGCGATGAGGCGTCGATGGGCAGCTCAACAAAGGACCACACGGAGAGCTGATCCTGCGCCCCGAACACCACAAAGAAGGTGACGCCCACGTACAGCGACCGGATCTGCCAGTCATCCCGAATGCCGGTGACAGCCAGGAACGGCAGGAACCACAGGATGTACCAGGGCTGGATGATGGGTGACAGCATCACGACGGCGGTGAACGCCAAGGCCATCCGGCGCACCGCCCGGGAGTAGTCCCCGCGGAACATCAACAGCAGGACCAGCGCGATGGCCGCATATTTCATGCCCGTCCGGAGCAGGGTGGCAAACGTCCCGCCCGGCAGCCCCAGCACATTGGCCAGGAACTCCACCTGCTGGCCCAGGAAGCCTGACGGCGAGTAGCCGGTATAGCCGGGAGTGGGATCCATGATGGCCCAGGTCCAGCCCAGTCCCAGGTTGTACGGGATACCGCTAACGGCCAGGACGCCGAAGCTGATACCCGCCGTCGCGCCCCAAATGAGGAACTTGCGCAGCCAGGAGGCAGAGGGGCCCGCCCACATGACCCCAATGAACGGCAGCAGGAGCACAGTGATGGGTTTGATGCCGATGGAGGCGGTGACCAGGAAGATGCCCAGCAGGTAGCGCCGCGTTGCCGCGAAGTAGACGCCGGCGACGGCGAGCCCCACCATGAGTGCGTCATTGTGGGCGCTGGCGATGAAGCTGATCAGGAACAGGGGATTGGCCACGGAGATCCACAGTGCACGGGCACCGTTGATGCCGTGCAGCTCCGCCAATTTCGGCACGTAGATGACGCAGAGGAGGACGCCGGCGCCGGCTAGAAGGCGGAAGAGCAGCACGGAAACATCGGGCTGGGCTCCGGTGAGCCCGACGACGGCGCGCGCCAGCCACAAAAAGTACGGACCGTAGGGGGTCCTGTTCTCCGCCCACGCAGGATCTGCCCCGAGCGAGAACCAGTTGTTGAGCGTGGAAATGCCCACCTCATACGGGTTTTGGCCCTCCATCACCAGCCGGCCCTGGCCTGTGTAGGCGTAGACGTCGCGGGAAAAAACCGGTACGCAGAAAAGCAGCGGCAGGGACCAGGCAGAAATGGCGATAACAACGGACCGAAGGGACGATATGCCCCAATCAGTCAGCCGTTGCCCCAGCCGGAGCCACGATCGCATCAGCACCATTGCTCCCACCGTCAGCAGGATGGTGGAAACCGTCACTCCCCAGCCTTCTGTACGGAGCGCAATGACCACAGGCTGGCGGATCATCGGCGAGCCGTTGGCGATCCAGCCGGTGCCGATGGAACCGACGAACATCATGAGGGCGCCGAGGAACCCCTCAATAATGGCCACGTAGGCGCGGCGCTTGACGGGCTCGGTGACGGCGGTTGCCAGCGAGCCTGGCTGGCTTTCCGACGTCCCGAGGTGTGCACCGCCTGCCGTCATGATTGTTGGTCCCCTACTTCGTTACGGCGCTGGTTGCACCAGCGAAAAGGCCGCCCTGCAACCCCGCCATTTTACCAGTCGAGCTTCCAGCTGCTTCCGGATGACGGGCCGCAGGAAGCCACAGTTTGACAACATGCGCACGTGCAGGCTCCCCCGCGGCTCCGCGTAAAGTTGGAGAGTCCGGGCGCCGCAAACCGCTTGTGCCCCGGCCGACTCTTTCACTCCGGCGCAAGGCAGCGCCTTCCTTCCTGACCACCCACCTCCCTGCGAAGGCGCGCGCCTCCCCTGCTGCCGCGTTTCGATACCCGATTGGAGCCGGACCATGGCTGTTTCCACCGCCGAGAACAGGGCGCCCTCGCCCCAGCAACTGCAGTCTGTGCGCGCCACACTGCGCTCCCCGCGGCGGCTTAGGACGGAAGCCCTGGCCGGGTTGGTGGTGGCGCTGGCGCTCATTCCCGAGGCCATCGCGTTCTCGGTAATTGCGGGCGTGGACCCGCGAATCGGCCTCTTCGCCTCCTTCACCATGGCGGTGACCATCTCATTTGTGGGCGGCCGGCCCGCGATGATTTCGGCCGCAACCGGGGCCGTGGCGCTGGTGATTGCTCCGCTGATGCGCAGCCACGGCCTGGACTACCTGATTGCGGCAGTCATCCTGGCTGGCGTCTTCCAGATCATGCTCGCGGTAGCCGGTGTCACCCGGCTGATGCGTTTCATCCCTCGTTCCGTCATGGTGGGATTCGTCAACGCGCTGGCCATCCTGGTCTTTATGGCCCAGTTGCCGGAGTTGATCGGCGTCCCCTGGCTGGTCTACCCCCTCGTCGCCACCGGCCTGGTCATCGTGGTGGGGCTGCCAAGGATGACGACGGCGGTGCCCTCACCCCTGGTTGCCATCGTGGTGCTCACCCTGGTCGCTGTACTCGCGGGCGCCGACGTGCCAACCGTCCATGACAAGGGCCAGCTGCCGGAAAGCCTGCCCGGCTTCTTCCTCCCGAACGTCCCGTTGACCTGGGAGACCTTCCAGGTCCTGGCGCCGTTTTCGCTGTCCATGGCGCTGGTGGGACTGCTCGAATCCCTGATGACCGCCAAGCTGGTGGACGACATCACGGACACGCGCTCCAACAAGACCCGGGAATCATGGGGGCAGGGCGTTGCCAACATCGTCACCGGGTTCCTCGGCGGCATGGGTGGCTGCGCTGTGATCGGCCAGACGATGATCAACGTCAAGGGCTCCGGAGCGCGCAGCCGCGTATCCACCTTCCTCGCCGGCGTCTTCCTGCTGGTCCTCGTGGTGGTGCTGGGTGACGTGGTGGGCCTCATCCCCATGGCAGCCCTGGTAGCGGTAATGATCTTCGTTTCCGCCATCACCTTCGAATGGCACTCCATCGCCCCACAGACCCTGCGGCGGATGCCCAAGTCGGAAACCGCCGTCATGCTGATCACGGTGGGTGTGGTGGTGGCGACACACAACCTGGCCATCGGCGTCGGCGTCGGAGTGCTAGCCGCAATGGCAATGTTCGCCCGGCGGGTGGCGCACTTTGTCACCGTTGAGCGGACGGTCCTTGAGATCAACGGCGAGAATGTTGCCACGTACACGGTGGACGGCGAGCTGTTTTTTGCCTCGTCGAACGATCTTTACATGCAGTTCGAGTACGCCCTCGACGCGGAGCCCGAGATCAGCAGGGTGGTGGTGGACCTGCACGCCTCACACCTGTGGGACGCCTCCACCATCGCCGTGCTGGACGCCGTGACCGAGAAGTACCGCCGCCACGGCCGGGAGGTGGAGCTGCTGGGCCTGAACTCGGCCAGCGTCCAGATGCGCGAGCGGCTGGCCGGAAAGCTTAACGCAGGCTGACCGTCCTAGCGCATCCGGTCGCTGCGGGCGACGCGGTTCCTGCCCAGTGACTTTGCCGCATACAAGGCGCCGTCCGCCGTGGCGATGAGGTCCTCCACGTCCCTTGTGCCGGCGTCGTAGGTGGAAATCCCGTAACTGACCGTTGGCATCTCCATCCCGTCCACCGATGGTGCCGCCGCCAGGCGCCGGCTGATCTCCTCGGCGATCATTTCAGCCCGCTCCGCGCTGGTACCGGGCAAAAGAAGGACAAATTCTTCCCCCCCGTACCTTCCCACCAGGTCCGTGGAGCGGACTGTCGCCGTGCAGGCGTCGGCGAAGGCCTTCAGGGCGAGGTCCCCCGCGGCGTGGCCGTACGTATCGTTAACGGATTTGAAGTGGTCCAGGTCGGCCAGGATGAGGGTGCCGGAACCTCGGGTGATGGCACGGTCCGCCAACTGCCCTGTGGCCAGGTCCAGGAAGGCTTTGCGGTTAAGGAGCCCGGTGAGGTCGTCGCGGGAAGCCACCATGCGCAGGGCCCTGGTCTGCTGTTCGTTGCTGAGGGCGGCCATGCTGAATGACACCACCACCAGCAGCACCATTGTCACCAGCGTGGTCGCGGCGGAGCCGAAGACGGTGACGAACGTCGTTCCGTTCTGGCCCTCCAGGACAAACGCCACCCAGCGGAAGAAGTAGAAGATGGCGAGTCCTCCGGCGGACACGGCCATGGGAATCCGGGCACGTGAATAGCCGGGCTCCAGGCGCCACAGCTCCCGGGACCCCAGCCCGATGGTGATGCTCATCGCGGCGAGGAACACCGGCCCGCCGGACCAGGTGTTGGTGGCCGGGTTGTCCATCACGGAGGCGACCAAAGTAACCAGCGGGATGCCGGTGAACGCCCACTTCGGCGGCGGCACTGTCCGCAGCGAGCGCGCGCCGGCCCAGACAGCCACCCCGCCGTGTACCAGCAGCACGTTGCCGGCCGGGTTGGCCCAGACCTGGTGCGCCGTCCCGTCCAGCAGGAAACAGGCAGCCCCAGTGAGGAAGAAGATGAGGGCCAGGCACCACCAGCCACTGTACGGTGAGCGCGTGATCCGGTACGCGGAGAAGTAGAAGAGGAACACAAGAACCAGGGCCATCAGGCCAAACGCAATCCTCAGCGTGGCGGTATCCAGAACCATGTAACCGAAGTCCCCCTGATGCCGAAGAGCGCGCTGACCCCCAGTATTACACCGGCCGGGGAGCATGTCAGGCTATCCCCAGGACCTTTTCCAGGGCTTAGGGTTGTCAGATAGCCCGCAGGACAAACCCGAAAGGCAAACCCATGCTCCTTCTCTTTGGTTTCAAGACAGTGCTTAAGGCGCTCCCCGGCAAACCTGCCACCTGCCAGTACTGCCGCTCGTTTGTTCACCACCACCTCGAGGAGCGGGCCACCAAGTTCACGCTCTTCTTCATTCCGGTGTTTACTACGTCGCGGTCCTACCAGATCACTTGTACGAACTGCGGCTACGTCTCGCGAATCTCCGCACGGGAAAAGCGGGCACTGGAACTCCAGCGCTAAGACCATACCGTTGCCCGTTCGTTCCGCCGGTGAAGCGCACCAAAGCCCGGAAACACGGGCTGCCGGCCGCTACTTCACGGGGCGGGCAACTGTCTTCTCTTTGCTTACCATCGAGGCGAGCATCCCGTAGTACGCCGGCGTGCCCGGCGAAACCACAGTTTGAGCCCCCAGTTTTACCGTGCCGGTGGAGGAGACGGGCCGGCTCCTGGTATCTGCCGACGAGACAAAACGAACACCCGCCGAAGCGGATTGGGATTTCACGCGCGTCCTGTCCGCTTCAGCCGTGGCCCGAAAGGACAAATCGGCCGTCAACTGCGAATTCACTGAATTGCCGGGGTCTGCAAAATTCGTGAATTCCATGGACATCTTCAGGCGCCCTCTGGACAACCCGTTTGGAGAGTCCATTTCCAGGGTCAATGTCTCCCCAAATCCGTTAATCAGCGTGGTGCCTGTACAGGTGTTGTCCTGGGTGACCGATACAAAGCCCAGCTTCTCAGGGGCGGTTGCTCCGCGGACCGTGAAGACGCTGCCGAACACGCTGACCGTCGTCCGTATACATCCATCCGTGTGGTCAAATTCCGCGGTCATGGCCTCCCCTGTCGCCACGGTTTTCGTGATGAGACGCGACTCCCCCGCGATGCCCGGTCCCGCACCAGCGAGCTGACCGAAGAGTGTCCCGGCTAGAGCCAGAACTCCGAGTGCTGTCTTGTTCATGGCGCCTCTTTCCCAGCCCGAGAGTCCTCAAGATCCTCGGATCGTAGAAGCGCGAGGCTGGGAAAACATTGGAACGGCGCCGCGCGGGCTGTGGCCAGCCCAGACGGCAAGACAAACTCTGGTGGATATGGATACCCGCAGCTAGAGTAGGAGCGGATCCGCGACTGCACGCAGGTGTGGCCGTCCGCCAGCCAGTTAGGCTTCGGAATTGAGGGACTTGATACCAGTCCCGTTTTCGGGAAAGGGAGGTGTTTTCGATGACTGTCACAGCCGCGCGCCCAACGCGCTCCGCACCCATCATCCAGACCCTTCCCCTGTACCGCACCGGCCCCGCCTGACCTCACCGCGGAGCGCCCAGCACCAAAGCCGAAAGCAGCCACTGCGGAGGGGCAATACCCCGAGGTATCACAGTGAAAACATCTTCAGGCAGCGCCCTGGACAGCATCAGCACGCCAAGCAACAACACGTCGAGCACTTCGGCTTCAACCAGCAAGGGCCCTGTCCCCTACGGATATACGCCCGCCGTTGCCCGGCACTTCCAGAATCATGCCCTCCCGGACGCAACCGAGCCGGGACGGGTGGTCCGCGTGGACCGCAACCTGTTACTGGTGGCAGCTGGCGCGGACCTCCTGCACCTGCCCTATCCGCTGACCGGCGAAGCAGCAGTCACCGGAGACTGGGTCTGGATCGGACCCAACCGGGCCGGCCGGCGCCAGATCCTGGGCGTCCTTCCCCGCCGCTCGGAGCTCAGCCGCAAGCGCGCCTTCGAGGACTCCTCCGCGGCGCAGGTCCTGGCCGCGAACATGGACATGGTAGGCGTGGTGGTGCCGGTGGACCGGCCACTGACGCACAACCGGCTGGAACGCACCCTCGTGGCGGCGTGGGACTCCGGCGCCACTCCCCTGGTGATCATCACCAAGGCGGACCTCGCCGAGGTGGCGGACGACGTCGTCGGCAAAGTCATGGTGCAGGCCGCCGGCGTAGACGTGGTGACCACATCCGCGGAGAGCGGGGACGGCATCGACGAACTGCTGGCGCACATTCCGGCGGGCGGCACCATCGTCCTGCTGGGACCCTCCGGCGCCGGAAAGTCCACACTCATCAATGCGATGGTGGGCCGCCACGTCCAGGACACCGGCGAGGTGCGGGCCGGCGACTTCAAGGGCAAACACACCACCACGTCGCGGGAACTGGTGCCGCTTCGGAACGGGACGGTCCTGATGGACACGCCCGGCGTGCGGGGCTTCGGATTGTTCGACGCCGAGGACGGCATCGGCGAGATGTTCGGCGACGTCGAGGAACTGGCGGGCCGGTGCAGGTTTTCGGACTGCGCCCACCAGGGCGAGCCCGGCTGCGCCGTGCAGGAAGCCATTGCCGGCGGCGTGCTGGAGGAACGCCGCTGGCACAACTACCTGAAGCTGCAGCGTGAGCTGGCCGCCCTTGCCCGCCGGAGCGACGCCGCGGCGCAGCGCGCCTACCAGCGGGAGTGGCACCAGAAGGTGGTGTCGGCCGGGAAGTCCCAGCGGTGGGCCGAGCGGGAGACAGCAGAGCGGAAGGACCGGTCGGGCCGGAAGCGGCGTTGAGGAGGCGGGCCGCCCAGTTCTGTGTCATGGGCGGCCCGTTCCTGGCGCATCCTGCACACGAGTTATCGATTCAACGTTGTAAAATCGCAGGTACTGGCCTGCGGGCCGCGGCAGGAGCAGGGGGCAGGGATGGCGGCGACTCTTCACGACGTGGCCCGCGTGGCAGGCGTGTCCTTCAAGACCGTCTCCAACGTGATCAACCACCACCCCCATGTCCGGGACACCACCCGCGCCAAAGTGGAAAAGGCGATCGCAGAGCTGGGCTACCGGCCCAACCTGACCGCCCGAAGCCTGCGCTCCGGGCACACCGGGGCCATCACCCTGGCGCTGCCGCAATTGCGCCTTCCCTATTTCGCGGAACTGGCCGACGCCGTGATCGAAGCGGCGGCGCAGCGCGGGCTGGTGGTGCTCATTGAACAGACCGGCGCCGACCGCAAGCGAGAGCTGGAGGTGATGGCCAGCCCCAGGCTCAAAATGTCCGACGGCCTGATCTTCAGCCCGCTGGCACTGGGCCAGGAAGATGCGGACCTGATCAAGGCTGACGTGCCGATTGTCCTCCTCGGCGAGCGCATCTTCGATAGTTCTTCAGACCACGTCACCATGCAGAATGTTCCGGCCGCGCGGGCCGCTACCGAGCACCTGCTGGACCTCGGCAGGAAACGCATTGCCGTCGTCGGCGCCCATGAGGGCGAGGTCATAGGCTCCGCGGGGCTTCGCCTGCGCGGGTACCGGGAGGCGCTTGAGGCCCGGGGCATCCCGTACGACGACGGGATCGTCGCCTACGTGGTGGACTGGCACCGGTCCAACGGTGCCGCAGCCATGCACGACCTCCTGGACCGCGGAGTGTCCTTCGACGCCGTCTTCGGCCTGAATGACACCCTTGCCCAGGGCGCGGTGCGTGTCCTGCAGGAAGCAGGCTACCGGGTCCCGGACGACGTCGCCGTGATTGGCTTCGATGACCTGGATGAAACCCGCTACACCCTTCCCACCCTGAGCACTGTTGATCCCGGCCGCACGGAGATCGCCGAGACCGCCATCCGCATGCTGCTCGAGCGGATCAAGGACCCTGCCGGAACACCGCCCCGGGAAGTCGAGACGGCGTTCCGCGTGGTGGCAAGGGAATCGACCATGGGCAGCGCGGCCGGCGCCGCGTAGACCCTATTCCCACCGCGCACTGGGCCAGCCGTCCTCCCACTCCAGCCCGGCAAGGCCCAGGCGGAAGGCGCCGTCGAGCTCTTCCGCGTAGTAGTGGAACGCCAGCGTATTGCCGGAAACGGACTGTCCGCCCGGCCCCACGCGCCCGCCGTCGGACGCCAGGAGGGGCGTGCCGCCGCCGTCGAGCAGTTCCTTGCCCTCGGCATCCAGGTACGGACCGGTGATGCTGTCCGACCTGCCCACGGCGATGTTGTACGTGCTCTCGAGCCCCTGGCAGCAGAAGTCGCGGGAGAAGAACAGGTAATACTTGCCGTCGTGCGGGAGGATGTACGGCGCCTCGATTGCGTTGGGCGGCGCCTTCCGGTCCGCGATCGTTAGTGGCTCTTCCGTCCCGGCGCGCAGGCCAGTCGGCCATTCAAGCTCCACCAGCTGCAGTCCCGTCCAGAAGGAGCCAAAGGACAGCCAGGGCGTGCCGTTTTCATCCTCGGCGATGCCCGGATCGATGGCGTTGAACCTCTCCCCCTTGGAGGAGATCACCTGCCCCTGGTCCACCCACTCGTAGGCCGGGTCGGCAGGGTCAAGTGTGGTGTTCGTGGCCAGTGCGATCACCGAGAGGTTCTTCCCGAACGTCGACGCCGAATAGTAGAGGTACCAGGTCCCGTCATGCTCGTACAGTTCCGGTGCCCAGAGATTGTCCACGCCAGGCACCGCTTCCTTGAGCCACGCGGGTTTGTCCGGCCACACCTCGCCGGCATACTCCCACTTCACGCCGTCGTCTGAGCGCCGCACCTGGATGTTGCCATCCGCCACCTGCCCGCTCCCGGTGGAGTAGATGAACCAGGGTTTGCCGTCCTCCCCCTTGACCAGCGCGGGATCGTGCGTGAAGAAGTCACCGCTGAGTTCGGCGGCAGGGCCTGCCTTTGGCGCAGGTGGCAGTGCACCGCATCCCGTCAGGACAAGGACGACGGCGGCCAGCACCGCCGCCAGCCGCGCCGCTGTCCATCGAACAGCAGGGCGGCTGGCAGCGGGCCTGCCTGGCTGGGTCACGTCAGCCAAGCGCGACGGCGGACCAGGACACCGGTGGAAGCGTCACGGTGAGAGTGCCTTCGTCCAGGACGGCGCCGTCGAGCTGCTTCAGGCCCACGCGGTTCTGGTCCTGAAGGGTGTTCTTGGCGTAAACGTCCTCATCGTGCAGGGTCACGGCCTCGGTGATCGTCTTCGCATTGAGTTCGGCGACGTTGATGGTCACGTCGATGGCCTCGGTCTGGCTGCGGTTGACCAGGAAGACGGCCGATTCTCCGGTAGCGGCGTCGGTGGTTGCCACCGAGTCCACCAGCGGGGCTTCCCCGTACACCGCCGTCGTGTAGGTTCCGGCCTCGATCCTGGGGCGGAGCACTTCGCCTTTCGCGAGGCGGGACGTGACGGAGAACGGGAAGAAGGTGGTCTGCCGCCAGGTGTCACCGCCCGGTTCGGTCATGATGGGCGCGATCACGTTGACCAGCTGGGCGAGGGATGCGGCGGCAACCCGGTCGTGGTTCTTCAGGAGCGTCATCAGCAGGTTGCCAAACACCACGGCGTCGGCCACGGAGTAGGTGTCCTCGAGCTGGCGCGGCGCGTGCGTCCATTCCTCGTTGACCTCGTCGGAAGCCTGGTGCTCGTCCAGGTACCAGATGTTCCACTCGTCGAAGGAGAGCTGGATGGTCTTTTTGCTCTTGAGCTTGTGCTTGACGTGGTCGGCGGTGGCCACCACTGTCTCGATGAAGTACTGCATGTCCAGCGAGGACGCCAGGTAGGAGCCGAGGTCGCCGTTGCGCTCCTGGTAGTAGGCGTGGCAGGAGATGTAGTCCACGTAGTTGTAGCTGTGCTCCAGGACTACCCGCTCCCACTCACCGAACGTGGGCATGGAGGATCCGGAGGAGCCGCAGACTACGAGTTCGAGGTTCTTGTCCGCGGTCTTCATGGCGGAGGCGGTGCGGGCGGCGAGCTTTCCGTAATCCTCGGCGGACATGTGGCCGATCTGCCAGGGACCGTCCATCTCGTTGCCCAGGCACCACATGGTGATGTTGTAGGGATCCTTGGCGCCGTTGGCGATGCGCTGCTCGCTGAGTGCGGTCCCCGAGGGGTGGTTGGTGTATTCCAGCAGGTCGAGGGCGGCTTCGATGCCGCGGGTTCCAAGGTTCACCGCCATCATCAGCTCCGAGCCGGTGAGCTTGCACCAGCGTGCGAACTCATCCAGGCCCACCTGGTTGGACTCGAGCGAGTGCCAGGCGAGGTCACGCCGGACCGGGCGCTGGTCGCGCGGGCCAACGCCGTCCTCCCAGCGGTAGCCAGAGACGAAATTGCCGCCCGGGTAGCGGATGGTGCTCGAGCCCAGCTCCTTGACCAGTTCGATGACGTCCAGCCGGAAGCCGTCCTCGTTGGCGGTGGGATGGTCGGGCTCGTAAATGCCGTCGTAGACGCAGCGGCCAAGGTGCTCCACGAAGGAACCGAAGATGCGTCGGCTGACAGGTGCCACAACAGCGGCCCTATCGATAGTGACGACGGTAGGTGCCACAACGGCCAGTTCCGTCTGGTCGGCAGCGGCTGAGGTGATGGTCATTGGTTTGTTCCTGTTCTGTATAACGTTGTAGAAGTTGAAAAATCAGGTAGGAGCGGGTGGTTATGGGGTTCTAGGCGGGAGAGGTGGCTGCGCGTTCCAACCCTGCGAGCCGCTTCCCCACCAGCCAGCCTGAGAGCAGCAGGGGAACCGACGCGCCCACAAGGGGCACCAGCACCGCCATCCCGGAAAAAACGGCGGCGGCGGCCGCCAGGGTGGCCAGCAGGGACAGGCTCATCACCGGCGACACCAGCGGCAGCACAAAGGCCGTCCGCCACGTCCTCGCCACCTCGTCCCGGTAGCGGCTGCACAGGGCGACTGCGGTTGCCGCGGCAGCCACCATTACCAGGGCGGCAACCGTTGAAAGCACCAGGAGGACAGCGTGTGCGGCCTTTGGGATCGCGGTCCCGGCCTGTCCCAGCAGCGCCAGGAAGTCAAGGAGGAGTACGGCGCCGGCTATCCAAAAGACGCTTCCCACCCGGTTGGCGTGCCGGAATTGGAAGCGGTAAGCCGTGATGAAGTCCCGGACCAGTGCGTCCCCGGCCGCTCCGCCCCGCAGCCTGCCCAGGACTGAGGTGGCGGCGACGGCCGCGGGGAAGACCCCCAGGACCACCAGCCCGGCCAGCACTCCGGCCACAAACAGCACGTTGACCAGGACCAGCCGGGTTGCAAAGCGGAGCCAGTCCATCAGACGGCCGGCCCACCCCAGGGAAGCATCAATCATCGCGGTACATCCTGGGTTCCGGACCAGGCCACACCGTGCTGGTCCATGCCGCTGAAGGACAGGGCAGTCCGGCCCCCGGCCCAGTCCCAGGAACCGAAAACTACTGCATCAAGCTCGACGGCATCGTCTGGCCCGGTGTGCACGGTCCGGAGCCCGATGCGGGTTGGCGCGCCGGAGGACACAACGCAGCCGCCGGTGGTGCTTTCGAGTTCCATGGCCACAGCCTTGACAAGGCCTGCGGACTCAGGAGCGAAACGGAGAACCTGCCACGTTCCTGCCACCGGTACAAGTGCGGGGAGCGTTTCACGCTGCACTCCTGCGAAGGGCTGAGGTGACACCAGGGGCCAGCCGGCCGCGGTGAAGAAGACCCGCCGGAGCTGGACAACGTGTTGGCTCGGATCCGCTGCGAAGCGGACGTGGTGGACCGCGAAATACTCCATGCCGTCCGGACCCGCTTGGGTGAGGATTGAATTGTGGCCGGGGGCCAGCCAGCCGGTGCCGCCGTCGAACTGGTAGCCGCCCAGCACCTTGGTTCCCACAGCCGCGGGAGGGGCGCCCATATCCGTCATCTCCGTGCCACGGAAGTCGCGGTAAGGACCGGTGATGGAGTCCGCGACGCCCACACGCATGTTGTAGGTATTGAAGAGCGAATCGTAGGAGCAAAAGAGGACGTAGCGGTCCTCCTCAGGCCGGTACAGCACAAAGGCGCCTTCCACTGCCCCTTCCACGGACTTCGCCCGGCGGGCGATGGCGGATCCGAGATCACCCTCCACCAGCGGTAGCCCGGAGTTCCGGTCCAGCGGGAGGATGTAGATGCCGGAGAAGAAGGAGCCGTAGGTCAGCCAGGGGAGGCCATCGGCGTCAAAGGTCACTGCCGCGTCTATGGCGTTTTGGGAATGTTCGCCTTTCCTCGTTGCCACCACCAGCCCGCGGTCCTCCCACGGACCGGCCGGTGAAGGTGCAACCGCAAGCCCGATGGCTGAGGTGTTGGAGCCAAAGGTCGACGCCGAGTAGTACATATGCCATTCACCGTTCGGCCAGCGGACAACGTCCGGCGCCCACAACCCCACTGCCCCGGACCATTGCGCAGCCGCTTGCGGTACTCCGTCAAACGCTGTTCCGGTGTACGTCCAGGCCACCAGGTCAGCGGAGGTCCTGATATGTACTCCCGCCGGTATATCTTCCGAGTTGGCGACGGCGTCAGTGGAAAACATGTAGTAGGTGCCGGCATCGTCCCGCACTACGGTGGGATCGTGGGCGTTGCGGGCTCCCCAGGAGGAAGGGTCCTGGCGGGCCCCTGCCGGGAGCGGAAGCAGCTCGCAGGAAACGTCAAGATCGATAGCCACGGTTCAGCCCTTGGAGCCGGAGAGTGCGATGGATTCGATGATCTGGCGCTGGAACACCACGAAGACGATCAGTACCGGCAGGAGCGCCACGAAGGATGCGGCCATGATCAGCGGGTAGTCCGTCTGGATGGCGTACTGGGCGTTGAAGTTGGCAATGACCAGCTGCAGCGTCTGCGTACCCGGCGAGTTCAAGTAGATGATCGGGGCAAGGTAGTCGTTCCACATTGCCATGAACCAGAGGATGAACTGGGCGGCGAGGGCCGGGCGGATGGCCGGCAGGATGAGTGTCCAGAAGATCTGCAGGTAGGAGGCACCATCGATCCTGGCTGCTTCGACGATGGAGTCCGGGATGCTGTTCAGGAACTGGCGCAGGAAGAAGATCATGATGATGTTGCCGAAGAGTCCCGGCACGATCAGCGGCAGCAGCGTATCCACCCAGCCGATGCTGGCGAAGATGGTGAACTGCGGAATCATCAGGGTGGGGAACGGGATCATGAGCCCGGACAGGAGTCCCAGGAACAGGACGTTCTTGAAGGGCATCCGCATCTTGGCGAAGGCAAAGGCCGCGAGCGCGGAGGTCAGTGAGCCCACGATGGTCACCGAGCATGCCACGATCAGGCTGTTCTGCATGCCGCTAAGGAGCGGGCCCGCAGTCCAGATACGGGCGTAGTTTTCCCACACGAACGGATCCGGGATCCACTGCGGCGGAAGCTCAAAGACGCCGTCCTTGGTCTTGAGTGAGGTGGAGAAGGTCCAGGCGAGCGGGGCGATCATCACGATGGCACCGACGCTGAGGATCAGGGTGGTGAGGATGTTTCCCAGGCGGAGCGTGTCCTTGGCGGACCGGGTGCCGCCGCTTGTCCGCGAAGCGGAGGGGCGTGAACCCCCGGTGCCGCCCGGAATTTCCTGGCTTGGTTCCAGTGGTGGGGTGGTGATGACATTCTGTGCGGACATGGGCTGCCTGCCTCAATCGATCGAGAACTGGTTGCGGCGGTTGAGCCGGAACTGGATGAAGGTGATGACGAAGACCAGCAGCCCCAGGACCACGGACATGGCCGATGCGTAGCCCATCTGGAGGTTGTCGAACGCTTTCTGCCAGATGTACCAAACGATGGAAGCGGACTGGAATTCAGGGCCGCCGGTGGGGGTCATAATGTTGATCTCCACGAAGATCTGAGATCCCCCGATGATGCTGGTGACGATGAGGAAGAAGGTGACCGGCCGGACCATGGGGATGGTGATGTGCCGGAACTGCTGCCACGCGGTGGCGCCGTCCAGCGCGGCTGCTTCATAGAGGTAGCGGGGGACCGACTGGAGGGCGGCCAGGTACAGGAGCATGGAGTATCCCAGTCCCTTCCAGATGGCCATGATGATGAGCGCTGGCTTCACCGTCGCGGTGTCCTGCAGCCAGTTGGGGCCGTCGATCCCCACCAGGGCAAGGCCTTGGTTGATGAGGCCGAAGTCGCCGTTGAAGGCCCACTGCCAGAGGATGGCTACGGCGGCAATCGAGGAGATCACGGGCAGGTAGTAGGCGGTGCGGAAAAACGTGGTTCCGCGCATCTTGCGGTTCATGGCCAGTGCCAGGCCCAGTGAGATGACCAGGCCGATCGGAATGCCGATCATCATGTACAGCGTGTTCCAGAGCGACTGCAGGAAGTAGCGGTCGCCGAACATCTTTGTGTAGTTGTCCAGGCCCTTGAAGACCGGCGCTGAAATGCCGTTCCAGTTCGTGAAGGATGCGTAGACAGAAAAAAGGAGTGGGAAAAGCGTAAAGAGGAGGAACCCGATCACCGGTATGGCAACAAATGCAAGGGCGGCCTGGTGTTCCTTCCGGTGAAGCCGCGAGCGGCGCGGGCGCGTCATGGTTGTCATACCGGTGATCCCCCCTCTAGTTGCCGGATTGCTGGTTGGCGGAGTCCAGGAATTCCTGCATCCTGGGCTGTGCTTCCTTCAGGTAGTCCGCCGCCGTCTGCTTGCCGTCCAAAACAGGCTGGATATTGGTGAAGAGTTCGTCGTACCACTCAGCGTTGAAGGTATTGCCGCCTGGCAGCGCGCGGCCATAGTCCTTCACGATCTCGAGGAACTCGGCCTTGTTGGCCGGCTTGGTGGTGGTGTCCGCGGCCCAGGTCTCGGCCATGTCCTTCAGGTTGGGGATCTGGATTCCGGCGTCCACCAGGCTCTGCTGGGCTTCCTTGTTGGCGGTGAGGTATTCCACCAGCTTTACAGCTTCTTCGGGGTACTTCGTGCTTTCGGAAACAGCGACGCCGAGGGTACCGATCCAGCTGGCTGTCTTGCCGGTCTCTCCGGCCGGGTAAGGAATAACGTCCCATTCAAAGCCCAGCTTCTGGTAGGTGGAGAGATCCCAGGGGGCGATGGGGAAGAACCCGATTTCGCCCTTCATCCAGCGCTGGTAGGTGTCCAGGGTCTGGGCTTCAGCCACCGAAGGCGTCACACCATGGACATTCTGCAGGTCGGCGAACCACTGCAGTGATTCAGCAAACTCCGGGGTGTCCACAGTGACCTTGGTGCGGTCCTCGTTGAGCCAGTCCCCGCCGTTGGACCAGACAAACGGCTGCAGGTTCCACTGGACGTTCAGTCCGGTGCCCCACTGGTCCAAGGTGCCGTCGCCATTGGTGTCCGCCGTCAGCTTCTTGGCAGCTGCCACGAACTCGTCGAAGGCGTACGGCTTGTCCTTGTCCGGCAGCGGAATTCCGGCCTTCTCCAGCATCGTCTTGTTGTAGCCGAAGGAGAACGGGCCCACGTCCTTGGGCAGGGCGTAGATGGCCCCCTCGCCCACCCTCTTCCCGTCGTAGCGGTAGCTGTCCACGCCGTACTCCCAGATGTTCTCCAGGTCGATGGTGTCGGAGCCTTCCACGTATTCGGTGATGTCCTTGACGATGCCGTTCTGCACGTAGGCCTGGACGTCACCCGGCCCGATGTAGAACACATCCGGGACCTGCTTGCCGGCAATCGCGGCCTTCAGCTTCGTGGCGTACTGGTCAGCGGTGGTAACGATGATGTCCACGTCCACACCATTGGCGGCCTCGAACTGCTCCACGGCCTTTTCATAGGCCTTCTTCTCGTCTTCACCTCCGCGGAACATAAACGTGAGCTTCTTTTCGCCGCCGGCGTCCCCGCCGGTGGGGGCGGAGCAACCGCCGAGCATAAGGCCGGCGGCGGTAAAGAGCGCCAGGGTTGCGGCCATGGGACGTGACTTCATCATCACGCAGTCCTTCCGGGTTGGTGGAGCAACAAGTGTATGGGCTGAGCTGAGCGGTACCGGACCCCGCACGCCGCGGTAGCGGAGCGTCTTTGCGAGGTTCTTTGCAACGTTGTAAGAAACCATCACACAGCAGCAGATGAATCGTCAAGAGTTAGAAAACGAACGTCTCCAACGCGGAGGGGCGGCTGCTTGACGTGATCCAGGTCGCATGCCATATTTCCATTACAACGTTGCAAGCTTTCTTTTCCCAGCTGCGGCCCCGTGCCGCATCCACTTCCCGGAAGGACCACGTGATGATGAAGTCACGTCCATGGGCGCTGCGCGCTGCAGGATTAGCTGCAGCCATCGGCATCGCCCTCACAGCAGCAGCGCTTCCGACGACGGCCAGTCCCGTCAGCGCCCCGGCAGCAGCGTTGGAAGCCCGGCAGACAGCAAAGTCTGCGCTCGAATGGCCCGCCAAGGAGAAGGTCCAGCCGGACCTTCCCGGGGGCAAGACCGTAGTGGGCCAGACGTCCCCCATACACGATCCCGCGCTGATCATCGCCGGGGACGGCACCTGGTACGTCTATTCAACCGGGCTGGTGAACCGCGAAAACGGCGGCACCATCCAGATATGGGCGTCCCACGACGCGGGAACCACGTGGGAATACAGCGGGACGGTGTGGGACCGGATCCCCGCCTGGATCGACGAGCACTTTTCCGACGGGGAACTGCCGGGCAATCTCTGGGCCCCTGAGATTACTGAGCACAACGGCACGTATTACCTCTACTATTCGGCGTCGCGGTTTGGCAGCAGCAACTCGGTGACGGCGCTGGCCACCAACACCACCCTCGATCCGAACCACCCGGATTATGAATGGGTTGACCAAGGCCTCGTTGTTTCCTCGCCGGTGACCGGACTCGACCCAAGCAACCCGGGAAAAACCTTCAACGCCATCGATGCCGGCATCATCGAGGACGCTGACGGCACGCCTTACATGGCCATTGGCTCCTTCTGGTACGGCATCTTCCTGGTACCCATCGAGTGGCCCAGCGGCAAGCCGGTAGCGGATTGGCAATCAAAGACTGTGAACATTGCGGACCGCTTTATGCCCGGCAACCCCATCGAGGCGTCCTACATCACCCGGCAGGGCAGCTACTACTACCTGTTTGTCTCGTTCGATTCCTGCTGCCGCGGGGGCGACTCCACGTACAAAGTAGCCGTGGGCCGGTCTACTTCCGTGAAGGGCCCCTACCTGGACAAAGAGGGCGGAGACATGTTTGGCGGCGGCGGTTCCGTGGTGCTGGATTCGCATGGAGCCATCACCGGACCCGGCGGCCAGTCGGTCTTCGGCGACTACCTGGCGTTCCACTACTACGACGGCTCCAACGAGGAGATCCCCTACTTCCCCACCCTGGGTGTGCAGAAGATCGAATGGGCTGACGGCTGGCCGGTATTCGACCAAACTGTGGGGCTGCCGGTGATTGCAAAGCAGCCCAAAGCCGTAGAGGCGGGTAACGGCAGAAATGCCAGCTTCAGTGCCGCCGCCACGGGAACACCGGGTCCGGTTGCTGCCTGGGAGACCTCTTCCGACGGCGGCGCAAGCTGGCACAGGGTCGGGACCCAGCCGGTTACCAAACGCACCGACGAGGGCACCTACCGTTCCAACCTCGAACTTCCGCCCCGGATGCCCGGCGACCCGGACGTGCTGGTGCGCGCCGTCTTCCGCAACGCCCACGCTGCGGTGACCACGGACGCCGTCGGACTCTCTCCCAAGCAGTAACGCCCACCAGCAAGAAAGCCCATGCGATGACCAGCAGCACCGCCAATTCCAGGCTCGAGGCAGGGCGTCCGGTGGCACCGTTCCCCCTTGATCGGGTCCGACTCCTAGACAGTGGCTTCAAGACTGCCCAGGAAACCTCCATCCGGTACGTCCTGGAACTTGATACACACAGGCTCTGCGCCCCCTACCTCTCCGAGGCCGGCCTGGATGCCGGTGCTGAACCGTACGGAAGCTGGGAACGGGACGGGATGGGTGGGCATATCGGCGGCCATTACCTGTCAGCCTGCGCACAGTTGTTCGCGGCCACCGGGGATGCGCGCCTGCTCGACAAGGTGCGGTCCGTCGTCGGCGTCCTTGGCAGGTGCCAGGACGCCGGTGGCGACGGCTATGTGGGCGGCGTACCCGGCGGCCGGAAGCTGGGAAACGAACTGGCCGCGGGCACCGTGGATGCGGACCTCTTCACCCTGAACGGACGGTGGGTCCCGCTCTACAACCTCCATAAAACGCTCGCTGGATTGCTGGACGCGTATTCGTACGCGGGATCAGCGGAGGCCTTGGAGATCGCCGCCGGGCTTGCCGACTGGTGGCTGGGCATTTCGGCCAAGATTTCCGGCGAGGCTTTTGAGGAGCTCCTGCATACTGAATTCGGCGGCATGAACGACGCCTTCGCCATCCTTGCCGGAATTACCGGCCGGGCCGACTACCTTCAGGAAGCCCACCGGTTCGCGCACCGCGCCATCCTGGAGCCGCTCGCCGCCGGCCAGGACCAATTGGACGGGCTGCACGCCAACACCCAGATCCCCAAGGCGGTGGGCTACGCCAGGCTCGCCGCCGCCGGCCACCGGGAATACGAGCAGGCCAGCTCCAGCTTCTGGGACTCGGTGGTCCTGCGCCGCTCCGTTTCCGTCGGCGGAAACAGCGTGCGGGAACACTTCCATCCCTCAGCCGACTTCACGCCGATGATCCTTGATGCCCAGGGCCCCGAAACCTGCAACACCTACAACATGCTGAAGCTGGCCAAGCTGCGCTTTGAACAGTTGGGCGACCCGGCCGCCGTCGACTTCTATGAACGGGCAACCTACAACCACATCCTGTCCTCACAGCACCCCCGCCGCGGCGGCTTTGTGTACTTCACGCCCATGCGCCCCCGGCATTACCGCGTCTATTCACGGGCGCAGGAGTCCATGTGGTGCTGCGTCGGTTCGGGGCTGGAAAACCATGCCCGCTACGGTGAACTGATCTACAGCCACAGCGGGAACGAACTGCTCGTCAACCTCTACATCCCCTCGACCCTCGACTGGGCGGATAAGGGCCTGCAGGTCAGGCTCGACACGGACTTCCCGAACTCCGACGAGGCAACACTGCACGTCACGGCACACACCTCCGTCGAGGCCACCATCACCCTGAGGCGTCCGGGATGGGCCGCGGCATTTGAGGTCGACGGTGGGGCCGCGCCGGCCGGCGCCGGCCACGTCAGCATCAGCCGCACCTGGCAGGGCGATTCCGACGTCCGGATCCGGCTGACCCCCGGCTTCCGATCAGAAGGTCTGCCGGACGGTTCGCCCTGGGTCTCATTCCTTTACGGCCCCGTGGTGCTGGCATCGCGGGCGGGAACGGAAGGCGTACCCGGGTTCGAGGCTGCGGACGAACGGATGGGGCACGTGGCCTCGGGGCCCTTGCTGCCGCTTGCCGGAGCCCCCGTGGTCCCCAACGCCGCATCCATCCGGCTTCGCGACAGAGCCACAGTAACGGCGGAGCTGTCAATAATCGACGCCGGCGGGCAACCCGGCACCGTTGTCCTGGAACCGTTCCACGCCATCCACGACGAGCGGTACACCGTGTACTGGCCCTCCGGTGAGCCCAGCGAGCGGCGGGAGGAACTGCTGGAACTGGACCGGGCCGCCGTCGTACAGGGGGAAGTGGTGGATGGCGTAACCGCCGGGGAGCAACAGCCGGAGGCGGACCATGGCTTCCGTGGTGAAGGCACCCGTGCCGGGGGCGGCGAGGGCATCCACTGGCGCAGCGCAACCGGGTGGTTCTCCTACGTCCTTAATGATCGTGATGCCCGCGCCAGCCTGTTGCGG
Source organism: Arthrobacter sp. Hb9-2 (assembly GCF_059091165.1). Classification (NCBI taxonomy): domain Bacteria; kingdom Bacillati; phylum Actinomycetota; class Actinomycetes; order Micrococcales; family Micrococcaceae; genus Arthrobacter; species Arthrobacter sp. Hb9-2. Next base: position 256,120 of record NZ_JBNHGJ010000002.1, read on the forward strand.
GTCCGCTTCCGCCCGGACGAAAACCGCAGCCATCAGCTGAGTCTGAACGGATTGCCTCTGGGCGAACCTGTCCGCCAGGAGCAGGAGGGCGGGGAGGTGCTGAGCGACTTTCGCATCGGGGATACCTATCGGGCTGCATTCCCTGGCGGCGGACTCGCCTTCACCGTCACGGCGCTGCCCGGCATGCGGACAGGGGATCTCCTGTCCGTCCAGCTCCTGTCGGTGCCTCCCCGGTAGTAGGGTTCCGTCATGGACATCATCCTCGTACCCGGATTCTGGTTGGACGCCTCATCCTGGGAGGAGGTGACGCCGGCCCTGGAGGCCGCCGGTCATCGGACCCATCCGCTCACGCTTCCCGGGCTCGAATCGGTGGACGCGAGCCGTGCCGGAATCGGCCTCCGCGACCATGTCGATGCGGTGGTGGCCCTCCTCGATTCCCTCGAAGGCAAGGTTGTGCTCGTAGGACATTCCGGCGGGGGTGCGATCATCCACGCCGCCCTGGATGCCCGGCCGAACCGGGTGGAGCGGGCCATCTACGTGGACAGCGGGCCCCTCGGCGAAGGGGGCGTCATCAACGACGAACTGCCCGCCGAGGGCGACGACGTGCCACTTCCGCCGTGGGAGGGCTTTGAAGACGCCGACCTGGTGGATCTGGACGAGGGGCTTCGCCAGGCCTTCCGTGCGCGGGCGATCCCGCAGCCGAAAGGCGTCGCCTACGACCAGCAGCACCTGAGTGATGAGCGCCGCTACGACGTCCCGGCCACCATCATCGCCTGCGAATTTCCGTCCTCCATGCTGAAGGAATGGATCGACGGCGGCCACCCCTTCGTTGCCGAATTGGCCCGGATGCGCGACGTCGAGTACGTCGACCTCCCCACGGGGCACTGGCCCCAGTTCACCAAGCCCGCGGAACTCGCCCGCGCCATCCAGGCGGCGGTGGAGCGCACGCCGTAGGCCGTCGTCGTCAATGTGTCGCTTCGTGCGCTCTACTTCACCCGCCAGAAAGGAAGGCCGCTGGCTGTGAATGTCCGGACCGGGGAGTACACTCGGAGTATCGAACATATATTCGAATAAGGGTGTGTTGTGGGCGTTGTTGTCGGTCCCCGTGTGATAGATGCGGGACTCTCTTTGCAGCTGGCTTGGGTGTCTCCGGTGCCCGTTGCTGCCGGTTATCCCTCGCCTGCGCAGGACTACTTCGACGGCCGGATAGACCTGAACGAGCACCTGATCAAGGACATCACCAGCACGTTTGTGGTCCGGGTCACCGGCGACTCGATGGAGCGCGCGGGCATCAGCGACGGCGATGAACTCATCGTCAACAGGGCCCTCGAACCAAAGGACGGCTGCGTGGTTATCGCCGTCCTGGACGGTGAGCTGACGGTCAAGCGGCTTCGCATCACCGCCACGGGCGTGGTGTTGCAGGCGGAAAACCCGAAGTACCCCGATATCAAGGTGTCGGCCCTCAGTGAGCTGACCATCTGGGGCGTGGCCACCCGGTGCCTGCACCATGTCTAAGGGACACGCGTGACCCGGCCAGCCATCATGCGGCAGATGCCCGAGATCGCCCACGTGGACGTCAACTGCTTCTATGCCAGCGCCGAACGCGCCTTTGACCCCTCCCTTGAGGGAAAGCCCCTGATCGTGCTCTCCAACAACGATGGCTGCGCCGTCACGCGCTCACCCGAAGCGAAGGCCCTGGGCATCGGAGTGGGCGAGCCCTGGTTCAAGCTCGCACCGCGGGCCAAGGAATGGGGCCTGATCGCGAAGTCCAGCAATTACGAACTCTATGGAGACATCAGCGCCCGCGTGATGGAACTGCTGGGCCGCTACTCCGCCTGGCTGGAGGTCTACAGCATCGACGAAGCATTCCTCGGCGTTAAAGGCACCCCGGACCACCTGCTGGAACTCGGGCGGACCATCAAGGCCGCGGCAGCCCGGAACGTCGGCGTCCCCGTCTGCGTGGGCATCGCCCGCACCAAAACCCTGGCCAAGCTGGCCAACCAGTGGGCCAAGCACAATGCGGCGTTCAACGGCGTCTGCCGCTGGGATTCGGTACCGCCGGAGCAGCAGGAGGCACTGATGGCCAGGCTCTCGGTGATTGAGGTCTGGGGCGTGGCAACCAGAATCACCAAACGCCTCAACGCCATGGGCATCCACTCCATTCTGGACCTCAAACGCGCAGACCCTGTCCGGATCCGCGAGCGCTTCTCGGTGGTGATGATGCGGACCGTCCTGGAACTGCAGGGGACACCCTGTATCCCCATGGAGGAGGCCCGGATTGGCCGGGACCAGCTGATCTTCTCCCGCTCTTTTTCCACTCCCATCACCAGGGCCCACGACGTGCGGCAGGTCCTCAGCGTCTATGCCCAAATGGCCAGCGGCCGGCTGGCCAAGCACAACCTGCAGGCCAAACTCCTCACCGCCTTCGCCGGAACGTCCCACTTCAACGCGCAGGAAACGTCCTTTCCGTCCGTGTGCGTCCCGCTTCCCATGCCGACGGCGGACCCTGTCATCCTCACCAAAGCCGCCCACGCGCTGCTGCCCGCCATCATTGACGGCGCCAAGTACGCCCGCGCCGGCATCATGGTCACGGACCTGCGGCCCAGCGGCAACCAGAAACCGCTGGAGCCCTTTGAGAACCCGCACGAGGAAAGGCACATCGGGCCGCTGCTGGAGGACATCACCCGCCGCTACGGCCGCGGCTCCATCGGCCTGGGCCACGCCGGGATCCGCGGCGGCCCGGACTGGACCATGAAACGGGACATGCGCTCCCCCAGGTACACCACCCACTGGGACGAGCTTCCGCTCGTCAAGGCAGCCTAGCTGCACCGAGGCAGCGCCGCCCGGGGAAGCGTCCCCACCACAGTTGTCCCTATGCTTCGTCCTCCACGCTGACCGGTTCCTCGATCAGCAGCGCCGTGCCCTGGTATGGGCCGAGCTCGATGAAGAAACTGTGCAGGTCGTCCACCTGGCCCACGGTCTCCTCGGTGAAGAGGTCCTGGACCTGCGCGCCGGCTTCCAGATGGGTGGACTGGACACTTCCGGTGATGCCTTCACCGGAGAAGTTCAGGACCGTCACCTGGATCTGCCCTGATGCGAGGCGGTGCACCATCACCAGCAGGCCCCGGTGGGAAACGTCCGGGACGTCCAGGAGCAGGCTGGTGGCAATCCCCCACTCCTCACGGACCTTGAGGATTTTCTGGAGCCTTCGGGCAAAGGACCGGTCGTCCTTGAGCTGCTCGGGCAGAGGACCGTAAAGGCTGCGTGCCCGTGGCATCCCCGAAGCTGAGACGGTGGCTTCGGCGTTGGTGCCCATCAGGTCGTGGGCGCCCCGGTTAATCCACCTGGTATCGCCTTGGGCTGTGAGCTCGCTGACCTGCGCCCGGTCCAGGGTTGTCATGCCCACCATGTCCCAGCCGGAAAGCGCGAAGACTCCGGGCTGCAGCGCGTTGTACATTGCCAGCAGCAGGTGGGCTTCCCGCACCGTCTCAACCTGCTCGGCAGTCAGCGAGGAAATGTCCTTGATGCCCAGGGCGGCGGTGATAACGCTGACCGTGGTGCAGGCAATACCGTTGGTGGTGAAGACCGCGTTGTAGGGCCCGTTTTCGCCCGTGAGTTTGTTCCGGAGCGTGTCCTGGACATGTTCGGTCAGCTCGGCGCCAGTCAATTCGGAACCAGCCAACTCGAAGACGTCGTCCTTGTGCCGGGTGGCGAAGTGCACCAACTCATAGGTCAGCTCATCGTGGTTCTGCAGCGCGTGCACCAGTGACGCCTGGTCCACACCGATCTCCATCGCCAGCCGCAGGGTCAGCCGCAGGAACTCCGTGTCCTGGGTGACCAGGGCATAGTGGTAGCCGGGCCGCGTGATGAAGTCGTAGGACAGGTCCGGGCCGGTTTCCGAGGTCGCCTTGATGTCATCAATGGTGAGGTTGAGTTCCTGGAACGAGAAGCCGCCCACCTTGCGTACCATGCTGCCGATCAGCTGGTTCGCTGCTTCGGAGAGCGGATGACCTTCGGACCAGCCGGGCTGTTCCTCTGCGCTTTTTTCGACGCCGAGGAAGCCGTTGGCATCCAGCCGCAGCGCGCCGGTGCCCAGGTCCAGCAGCGAATGCAGTGCGTCGCCCACCACCAGGCGCATGCCGGAGAAGGTTGGGTCCAGCCAGTTGATGGACGGCTGCCCGGCCTTGAAGTAATGCAGGTACACCCACCGGCGCTTCTGGCCGGTGGTGTCCACAATGGCGCGGGTGGCGCTCCAGTTGGTTTCCTTCACGCCCGGTTCATAGAAGATGACCCGCTGCAGCCGGCCGATGATGTATCCGGCCTTCTGCAGGGCCTGCTCGGCTTCGGGGCTGATGTTTACCGAGTCCTCGCCCGGCGGAACGTCGGGCAGCAGGTGCCAGTCTGATTCCGGAATGTCGATCATGTGATAAATGCCGGGGTAGTCCCGGTAGTTCATCTCTGCCAGGCGGAAGTCCGCACCCTTGCCGGTGTGCCCGGGGACGATGTCATCAATGATGGTGCCGTCGTGTTCGCCGGCAACCTCGCACATCCTGCGGAACTCGTCTTCGGAACCGAACAGTGGATCGATGGCCATGCTGATGCGGTCAAAGTGGCCGTCCACGCTGGGCGTTTCTGCCCACCCCTGCAGGCCGCCGGCCTTCTTCACCGGTCCTGTGTGGATGGCCCGGATGCCGATTTCCCGGAACGTCTTCCACAGTTCAGGATCGCCGAGCGCCCCCAGGAAGGATTGGCCCGGCGTCGTCATAAACGAAAGCGGGTAGGCAGTGAACCACACCGAGGCGCGTTCGACGGCGGCCCGCGGGTTGGGGTGCGCGTAGGAGTGCTGCCACATGCTCGCCTGCCCTGACAGCTGCCGGGCAAGGACATTGGCATCGCCGAGCATCGCCTGGTTCCTCAGCCACTCCACATAGGTTTTGTTGAGGCCGTCAAGTTCCAGTGACGGCGCGTTGGCAAAGTACTGCCGGCGGCGGGCTACAGGCCGCAGCGCCTTGGGCCGTGCAGGGTAGAACTTTTCATCGAAGGTAATTTCCGGCGCTTCCGGGGCCTCCATAAGCTCCGCAGCTTCCGCTGCCTCCGCTTCGGTCACACCGCCGGTGTCCCCCGCTAGCTCTGCTGCATCATCCTCAGAGACGCTGGCGGTAGCTTTTCCCAGTTCAGACACTGAGTTCCTCCCTCAACTCGACTGCATTCCACTCTGCCATGATTCAACCGCCGGCCGAACGGCGCCGGGCGATGAATTTCCGGTGAGCGGCGGCTCAGGGGGTCCGTACCCGCGAGAACCGGTAGAAATGCACGCCGTGCGGCGGAACCTCAACATGCAGCGCCGGCCAGCCCCTCAGTGGGCGGATCACGGCGTTGCGCCCGCTCCACGCCTCACGGCCGTGCCACTCACCCTCCGGGAGGGCGGTGTCGGGAAGGGCGGCGTCGGAAAGAGCTGTGCCCGAAACGGAAGCACCAGGGCCTGGAAGCCCAAGGTCCGCGAGCGGCAGCGTCCGGGACAACCCGGCCGTTCCGGTGTTGAACGCCGCAACAAAGTAATCGTCCGACGCCGTGCTGTCCGCCGCCCACAGCACCAGGCCGCCGTCGCGCCGTAACTCCCGGTTGTTGGTACTGGCGCCGTGCGCGTCCAGGAGGTCCCGGTTGGTGAGGAGGTCCAAGGTTTCCGCAGGCGACGACGGGAGGTCGCACCCGAGCATAAGCGGCGATCGTGCAACGCACCAGAGTGTCAGCATGGTCCGCTGTTCATCAAGGGTGAGGCGGCTGAGCCGCTCGCTTCCCCGTTCTGCCCGCTGGGCGATCCTGCCGACGGGCAGCATGTCGGCGTCCGCCCAGGCACCGGGGCGCTGGTGGGCGGCCCACCTTGCCAGCCGGGCAAACTGGGCCTCCACGTCCTCCCACACGTCCCAAAGGTCGTCCGATACCCGCCACATTTGAGCATTTCCGCGGAGGTGCTCCAGCCTCGCCAGTGACACCGCCCTGCCCGGCGAAAGGCTGAGGACCATGTCCCGGCCGCTGCTGTCCAGGGCTTGGCGGTAGGCCTCGATTTCAGCGCCAAAGTAGGGCCCCAGCATGTCGTCCGCCTTGACGAAGTCCACTCCCCAGCCGGCGAATTGCCGCACTTGGGAGTCGTAGTAGGCCTGGGCGCCGGGGTGGTCATGGTCGAGCCCGTAGTTGTCCGTGTTCCAATCGCACACCGAAGACTTGTCTGCCACTTCGCCGGCAGTGAAGGCCGTGCCTTCAATGGGGAGACCCTGATGCACCGCCTGTCGGGGTATGCCCCGCATGATGTGCAGCCCGAACTTGAGCCCCAAAGCGTGGATCCGGTCCGCCAGGGGTTTGAAGCCGAGTCCACCCGCGGCCGAGGGGAACCGGTTGACGGCGGGGAGCTGCCGGCCAAAGCTGTCCAGTTCCAGCACGGCACCCTCGTTGTAGCCGCCCGCCCTCGCCGCGGGTTCGTACCACTGGATGTCCACAACCACCGTGTCCCACCCGAAGGGCAACAGGTGCTCAGCTATAAAAGTGGCGTTCGCCAGCACCTCCTCCTCGGTCACCGTGGTGCCGTAGCAGTCCCAGCTGTTCCAGCCCATCGGCGGAGTCTCGGCAAGCGTCACCGGAAAAATTTACAACGATAGAAAGGCGAAGGCAAGAGCATCCGGGTTTGCCTCGGGAAACGACGCGGCGGCACGTGCCGCCGCCTTGACATGCAGATTGTGAGCGCTGACAGTTGAGTGAGCCGCCACCCATCCCCCATCGGAAAGCTGATTCATTGAAGAACTGGGCAGGAAACCTCGAATACTCCTCTGCAAAGGTCGAACGGCCGGAATCCGTGGCGGAACTGGCACAGCTTGTGGAGCGAGCGGCCCGCGTCAAGGCCCTGGGATCACGCCACTCCTTCAACCGTGTGGGTGACACCGATGGAGTCCACGTCCTGCTCGACGCCCTGCCCCAGCACATAGCCCTGGACACCGATCGCAACACTGTTAGGGTCAGCGGCGGCGTCAGCTACGGCGCCCTGTGCCGAACCCTCGAGCAGTCGGGTGCAGCTATCCACAACCTCGCGTCACTTCCCCACATTTCGGTCGCAGGCGCAGTGCAGACGGGAACCCACGGCTCCGGTGTGGATAACCCGTCGCTGGCCGGGGCCGTACAGTCCATCGACTTGGTAAGGCCCTCGGGCGAAACCGTCACCCTGTCCCGGGAAGATGGGGACGAATTCCTGGCCAGCGTAGTGGGCCTGGGCGCCCTGGGGATTGTCACCGGCCTTGAACTGGCCGTCCAGCCGAGCTTTGAGGTGCGCCAGCGCGTGCTGGAGGACCTGCCATGGGAACGGGCGCTGGCAGCCTTTCCGGGCATCATGTCCAGCGCGTACAGCGTCAGCCTTTTCACCAATTACGCCGGTGACACCATCAGCCAGGTGTGGCTGAAAGCGCTGGGCTCGGAGCCCCCGCTGACCGAACTGTTCGGCGCAACGCCGGCCCTGCGGCCCCGGCACCCGCTGCCGGATATGTCCGCCGAAAACTGCACTATCCAGCTTGATGAGCCGGGGCAGTGGCTGGACCGGTTGCCGCACTTCCGTCACGAATTCACCCCAAGCAAGGGCGAGGAACTCCAGAGCGAATTCATCCTGCCGCTGGAGCATGCACCGGCCGCGCTGCAGGCGGTCCGCAGCCTGGCGGAAAAGCTCGCGCCCCTGCTCTTTGTCTCGGAAGTCCGCACGGGTGCCGCGGACGAATTCTGGCTGAGCCCCTTCTACAAGCAGCAAAGCGTTGCCCTGCACTTCACCTGGAAGCCGTTGCAGGCCGAGGTGGAATCCCTGCTCCCGGAACTCGAAGACCTGCTCCGGCCCTTCGGCGCCCGGCCGCACTGGGGCAAGCTTTTCTCCCCCGGGGGCCACGACTGGGAGACGCTCTACCCCCGCTTCGCCGGGTTCCGGTCCCTGGCGTCGTCCCACGATCCCGAGGGCAAGTTCCGCAATGCTCTGCTGGACAGCATCCTCGGCGTCCCCGCAGCGAGCGGCCGGTAACTGAATGGGTACGCCCGCCCCCGCGGCGGGCCGCGAACTGAAGCGTTCGACGGCGGGTGCCCACCCGCCGTCGAACGCTTCAGTTGGTTACCGGTCGCTCCAGCCGGCAGGCGGGGGCCCGTCCAGAAACGTGGTCACAACGTCCTGCACCAGCCCGGTCCTGGACAACCCAAAGAAGTGGGTCGTGCCGGGAAAAACCGCCAGTTGCGATGCAGGTACGCCGTCGAAGTCACCGTTTACATCTCCCCCGCGGAGCTGCAGGAACCGCACGGCATGCTCGAGCTTGACCATGTCGCAATCGCCCACCGTGATCAGCGTCGGGGCAGCGATGCTGCGGATCTCCTCATCGCTCCATCCGATGGCATCCGCGTCGTAGCCGCCGAGCTTGTCCAACAGCCCCTGCAGGTGCTCGCGGTCCGGGTGCGGCGAAACAGCCAGGTAGCGTTGTCCCATTGGAGTGCCGGCGATCATATCGACGGTCATGGCGGCTACCGCCTCGGCGTTTCCGCCGCGGTCCCCATCGGGGCGGAATGATACTGACGAGACAATGAGCTTGCGGATAAGTTCCGGATGCTTGACCGCCAAGTGCAGCGCCACCGCGCCCCCGACGCTGAAGCCGAACACATCAACCTTCGGGACGCCCAGGTGTTCAAGGAGTCCGATGACATCGGCAGCAAGGTCGCGGGTTTTCAGCGGACGGTCGATGTCGTTGGTCCGGCCGTGCCCCTGGAAATCTGTTGCGATGACCCTCCGTCCCGCTGACAAGCCCGGGATCAGGGCGCCGAATTGCTGCTCGATGTCGAACAGTCCGCCGTGCAGGAGCAGCAGCGGCGTGCCGCCGGCGCCGTGCAGCTCGTAGTACATTTGCAGGCCGTTGACGGGGGCGTATCCCGTTTCGGGGGCTGGCGTCACTGGCTCAGGCATGTGGTGGTCCTCCGTCCGTTTCGGGTCATCCTAGTGCGGTGGCGGTCCCGGCGGGAGGGGCAGGGTGAGGCCAAGGCAGTGCCTCCTATGCAAAAGCAGCCGTACCCTCAGCCGCCGGCCTCTACCCGCCGGAACCGGATACGGCCGCCGATGGGCACCTGCCCCACGAGGTCCAACTGGTGGTCCACCACCACCCCGATCACGGGGTAACCGCCGCTGACGGGATGGTCGGCGAGGAACAGGACGGGCAGCCCCTCCGGAGGGACTTGGAGGGCGCCGGCCACGGTGCCTTCACTGGCCAGCTCCCCCTGCCGGTTCCGCTCCAGCGCTTGGCCCGAAAGGCGCATTCCGATCCGGTTGGACCGGGGGGTGACCTCCCACTCCTGGGCGTAGAACGATTCCACGGCCGCGGCGCCAAACCAGTCCTCCCGGGGGCCGGGCACAACATCCAGCACCGTCACTCCCTCGCCAGGGAAATCGGGCTGGACCTCGGGATTGCTCACCACACGGGATTCCGTAGCATCGCCGGCATGGATGAAGTCTCCCTTCGCCAGCGGGGCGGGCCCCAGGCCGGACAGGGTATCCGTGGAACGGCTGCCCAGGACTTGTTCGGCCTCCACGCCTCCACGCATGGCCAGGTAGCTGCGGAAGCCTTGTTCCGGCGGGCCAATGGTCAGCAGCTCACCGTCCAGCAGCACGAACGGTTCTGCCATGGATATATTCCGCTCGAAGTATGCGTCATTGTCCTCCGGATCCCCGACCGGGCCCTTCACAGTCAGCGCCGCAGGGGCGCCGGTGACAGCCAGAATTTGGTCACCGACTGCCTGCACCTGCAGTCCTCCGGCCACGACTTCCACGGCGGCAGCTGACGGGCCGTTGCCCACCAGCCGGTTCGCGCGGCGCAGGGAGGATCGGTCCAAAGCGCCGGCAGTGCCCACACCCGAACCGGTGTACCCGGGGCGGCCGAGATCCTCGATAAGACTCTGCATTCCCGGCGACAGTACGCGCAGCCCCGCGTCGGGTGGGGACCCCGCCTTCTTAGTCCCCTCATCCGGGACTCCCACGTCGATGAGTTCCCGGACGGGCCGGAACTGCACCCGGTCGCCGGGGGCGGCGAGCGCGGGCTGCTCCCGGCCCAGGTCCCACATCCGGGCAGCGGTTCGGCCAATCAGTTGCCACCCGCCGGGGCTTTGCCGCGGATAAACGGCCGAGTAGCTTCCGGCGAGGGCCACCGACCCTGCCGGAACAGCAGTCCGGGGCGAGGATCGGCGCGGAACGTCGAGCACCTGGTTCTCGCCCACCATGTAGCCGAAGCCGGGGGCGAACCCGCCAAAGGCCACAGTCCACACCTGTCCGGTGTGTGCAGCCACCACGCCGTCCGGACCCAGGCCGGTCAGCGTTCCCACTTCGGCGAGGTCTTCGCCGTCGTACACGGTATCTATGGTTACCAGCCTGCCCTCCGCCCGCTCCTGGACCGCAAGGTCCATTGCGAGCAGCAGCGCCGGCATCCGGCGCGCCGCACGCGGTGAATCGGCCATCACCAGCACTGTTTCCGCAGCCGCAAGGACATCCACTTGGCCTGGGAGCGGATGTTTCAGCAGCAATGCCTGCAGTGCGAGAACGCCCGGAAGCCCGGAAAGCTCGGCGAGAACCGCAGTGGTCCCCACCGCACGGACCGCCAGCACCTTCAGTGCAGCGGACGGGACGGGGGATGCCGGATTTCCGGGAGCAGGCGGCGTTGTCTCCATAGGAACCTCATGGTACGCGGAACGTCAATACGCTGGATTGTTAGGCTGTACCCATGAACCGCCGCCTTGCCACCCTGTCCGCTGTCCCCCTGTTGCTGCTGCTTGCCGGCTGCGGCGCCGTAGAGGAAGCCGCGGGGAACGCAGCCAGCGATGCTGCCTCAAAGGTTGCCACCGCCGCCGCCGACGAAGTGAACCGGCAGATCTGCGCGGTGGTCCAGGACGGCCTGGTCAGCGTGGAGGACAAACGGGTGCTCGGGGGGCTGGTCTCCGCTGCCCGCACGGCCGGCGTTCCGGCCGAAATTACAACGCCGCTGGGCCAGATTGCGGAGTCCGGAGACCAAGTGCCGGCCGAGTCCGTCCAGGCCCTGAAGGATGCCTGCACGGCGTAAGGCTATTCCCTTTCATTGCCTCTTTGAGATCCCGCCGAAATCCAGGAAGCCCTCAATCCCGTAGCTCCCCCGGACTCCATCAGCGATGAGGAGGACGAACAGTGACCGGCAGCCTGAAGAATACGCTGAGCTTTACCTGCGGGAAGGTCCCTGGTGTACGGCTTATGTGGATGCCGGAACCGGCACAGTGGACCCGCTCGCTAAGCACCGCCCGGAGGAATTCCCCTATGTTGTGGCTGAGGTAAGCCGCGAACACGGCGAGATCCGGCTGCACTACGCCGGCTCAGGCACTCCTGACAGCACCCAGGAGGTGCAGGGGTGAGAACAAGAAGTAAACCGCTATGGAGAAGAGGGGCAAGGCCATGCGGCCCTGCCCCTCTTGCTGTATCACCACGGTCCTGTCATCACTGGTGCGGCTGGTCCAGCCCGCGCAGCCCGCTGCCGCGGCCGCCATGGGGCCGGCGTGCGTTCCTGTGCTCAGGAGCAACGAACGGAACCACCTCGGGATCCCGGGTTGCCGGCAAAGCCCGAATGAATTTCGAAAGTTCCTCGTGCAGGACCTTCCACGCGATGTTGGGATCGTCGGGATAAGCATCACTTTCTGCCTGCCGTGCCGCATCCAACGCAGCCCTGCCAACTTCTGTCAGCTCGACCTTAAACTGCCGGCGGTCTGCTGACTGCCGGGTCCTGCTGATGTGCCCTGAAGCTTCCAACCTGGTAAGTACTCGGCCCAGGGTCTGGCTCTGCACACGGACCACTTCCGCAAGCTGCTCCTGGTTCAAGGGCCCGGCAGCCAGCCCTTCCAGGGCAATAACGGCGGCGCGGGTCAGTCCAAGGGGCGCCAGAGCGTCATCCTGACGCCTTTGGACCAGCCGCGCCGCCAGTGTAATAAGGCGGTAGCTGTTCCGTGCATCCGGATCGAGGTTGCTGGTCATCGGCCGCGGCCTTCCTGTAGGTGGCGAAGTGCGGGTGTCCTCACCCCTTCATGCGTCGCTACCTACCTACAATAAGCATGCTTAGCATCCTATTCGCAAGTAGGCTTACTATTCACCGTCAAAACATCTTCGCGACTCCGCGCACAAACAACCCTCCACGGCACCTCCACCAACACACCCCCTTGCAAAGCAAATGGGAAGTGTGCTTAGTATCTAAGTAGTAACCATGCTTACTAACTACAGCCAGCACTGCTGGTTCTTGATCGCCAGCTGACCCTTCTACGAAAGAGAGCATGATGACAGAGAACCAATGGCCCCAGACGCCTAACCCCGCCATCTCGGATCCTTACGGCGCCTCAGAGGTTGGTGCTGAAGACACCTTCACTTCCTCAGGCACGCCTGATTCCGGCGCCAGTTCCAAGAAGCAGGCAGCCAAGGAAGAAGCTTCGAACGTAGCCGGCCAGGCCGCAACCGCAGTACAGGGCGTCGCCCAGACGGCCAAGGAGGAAGTGGCCAACGTCGCCTCCGAGGCAAAGTCCAGCGCACAGGACCTGCTGTCCCAGGCAAAATCAGGGCTTTCCAGCCAGGCCGGCACCCAGCAGCAGAAGGCGGCCGAGGGCATCCGCACCATTTCCAGCCAGCTGCAGAGCATGGCGGACGCCCCGGACCAGCAGGGTATGGCCAGCGACCTGATCCGGCAGGCTGCCCAGCGCAGCGAGTCGGTGGCTTCCTGGCTTGAGAACAAGGAGCCGGGCGATCTGCTTGGCGAGGTCCAGAGGTTCGCCCGCAACAAGCCCGGCACCTTCCTTCTGCTGGCCGCCGGCGCCGGTGTCCTTGCGGGCCGCCTGACCCGCGGCCTCACCGCAGACACCAACGCATCCCAGGGCGGGACCTTGCAGTCCTCCCCCGCACAGCGCCCTGTGGCCGCTCCGCAGGCAGCACCCCTCCGGCAGGAGACGGTGTTCGCTGCAGGAAGCGCCACCGACCTGTACGACGAGCCGGTTGTAGGCACGGGAACTCCGGTATCCACCGCGTCGCTGCCTTCAGGTACCGCGGAAGACAGCGCCCTGCGCTTTGAGGATGACCCCTACCAGTCGAAGGAAGGACGCCACCTGTGAGTAGTTCTATTCCGGAGCCGCCGCCGAGTGAGGCGCATGTGAAGGCGGACAACGCGTCGTTGGGTGAGTTGCTGGGTGATGTGACCCGGGATCTGTCCACCCTGATGCGCCAGGAAGTCGAGCTCGCCAAGGCCGAACTGAAACAGTCCGCCACCAAGGCAGGCAAAGGCTCCGGCATGCTCGCCGGAGCCGGCGTCGCCGGGCACTTCGTCCTGCTGTTCCTTTCCCTGGCACTGATGTTCGCCCTGGGCGCCCTGATGCCGCTGGGCTGGGCCGCCGTGATCGTCGCCGTGATCTGGGGCATCATCGCCGCGGTCCTGGCCTCGATCGGCCGCAAGGAACTCAAACAAATCAAAGGCATGCCCCAGACAG